>JACREW010000146.1 GCA_016212685.1 Nitrospirota bacterium | reverse complement strand
TCTCCGGATTGCACCGGCAACTACACTTAGTAAAGGCTTTTGAAGTATGCCTCACATCCCGACACTTACTGATCATGATAAATACATTATTTATGTTAACCAACGCCTCATAATCTGCTAAACTTATAAGATATGTCTATCCCTGATGAACTTATTAATGAATTAGCCGGACTTTGCGGGATAATCCCTGAGTATTGGGATATATTCGGCAATAGGCACGCAACTTCTATCGAGACAAAAAAGGCCGTCCTCAGGACAATGAAATTAAATATTGATTCCGATGAGGCCGTAAAAAATGAGATACATGCGCAAAAGGCACGGCCATGGAACAGGTTTATAGAGCCTGTAAAGGTGATATCGGCAAATGATCAGCCGTTTAAAATATCTATCCACGTGCCTGTCGAAGAAAGAGAAGAAGATAAAGTATCTATTTCATGGTCTATCAGAAATGAAGAAGACCAAAAAATAGATGAGTTTATTATCCCGGGGGATGAGATAACCGTTTCAGACGAGCGATGGATATATGGCAGGAGATACATAAAGATAGACCTCGTTTGCAACCCTCCTTCGCCCCCCCTTGGTAAGGGGGGGATGGGGGGTTATCCCATCGGTCATTACTCGATAGACGTAACTTTCAGAATTCCCAATATGGAAATCTCCGGTTCATCGAGAATCATCATAACACCGGATTCATGCTATATGCCCCCTGAACTGGAAAATGGAAAGACGTGGGGATTATCCATCAATCTTTATTCCATACGATCATCCCGAAACTGGGGTGCGGGTGATTTTGGCGACCTCAAAAAAATAGTGCAATGGGTTTCCGAATTAAAAGCCGGTTTTGTTGGAATCAATCCGCTTCACGCTATTCCCAATAAAAAGCCTTTCGGCATAAGCCCTTATTCGCCCATCAGCAGACTTTACAAAAATTTCATTTATCTCGACATAGGAAATATTCCTGAAGTCAAAGAATTAAAGGGGCAATTGGCGATAGGCAATAGGCAATGGGAAGAGACATTTAAACGACTGAGGGCGAAAGACCTGATTGATTATGAAAAAGTAGCACTGCTGAAAGAAACAATACTGAGACAAGCCTTTGATCCCTTCTATGAAAAATTCAAGTCAGAAAAATGCACAAAAGACGATGAAAATGTCATTGCGAGAAGCATTAGCGACGAAGCAATCCAAAAAGACGAGATTGCTTCGCCGGAGCCTGCCCTGAGCGACAAAGCGAGATTGCTTCGCTTTGCTCGCAATGACAAAAGCGAAGGGGCTCGCAATGACAGGATAGAGGAGTTCAAACGATACATAACTGAAGAAGGTGAAAATCTCGAATACTTTTCAACATACATGGCGCTCTCTAAAGAGTTCGGAGAGGGGTGGCAGGAATGGCCTGAAGAATACCGCAATCCGTATTCGAATGCGGTTAAGGAATTTAAAAACACATACAAAAAGGAACTAATGTTTCAGGCATATATACAATGGCTCATCGACAGGCAATTCGAGGAGATATCCGAACGCGCTAAAAATCTCGGCATGTCGATAGGGATTTATCACGACCTTGCAATAGGCTCCATCGGCGGCGGGAGCGACGCATGGACGGCGCAGGATATAATTGCAGACAGAACGGATCTCGGCGCTCCTCCCGATGATTTCAATCCCGGCGGGCAGAACTGGGGCTTCCCTCCGCTTATTACTGAAAAGCTTAAAGACTCCGGATACGAATATTTTATTCAAACGATAAGAAAAAATATGAAGCGCTGCGGCGCCTTGAGAATAGACCACGCGCTCGGCATGTTCAGGCAGTTCTGGATACCTCAGGGCATGCCCGCATCTCAAGGCGCATATGTAAGACTCCCATCGGAAGACCTTCTGAGAATCATAGCGCTTGAAAGCGTAAGGAACAAAACGATAGTCGTTGCCGAAGACCTCGGGACGGTGGGAGAGAATGCGCGTGAACGCCTGTTGAGCTTCGGAATGCTTTCCTACCGGCTTCTCTACTTTGAAAGAAACTATCCCGACCCGTCTTTCCTGTCACCCGAGAGATACCCTGACATGGCGCTCTGCGCTGTTACAACCCATGACCTCCCCACAATATACGGCTGGTGGAACGGCAGGGATATTGAAGTAAAAAAGAGACTGGGGATGTATCCTGATGAGAGTGCATGGCAAAGGAATATCAGTGAAAGGGAAAGAGACAAATCACTCCTAATCGAGGCCCTCAAGTCGCAAGGGCTCATTCCCGACGCCCATTCGCCCATTCACCCATTCACCCATTCACCATATTTAGATGCTATGACTCCAGAACTATGCCTCGCCATATACGAATATCTTGCCCGCACTCCGTGCAAACTCGTGTGCGTAAGCCTCGACGACGCCATCGGAACGCCTGATCAGCAGAACATGCCGGGCATAACGGATTCATATCCGAGCTGGATGCAAAAAACGCCGGTAGCGCTTGAACAAATGATTTCGGACAAATGGTTTTCAGACCTTTCTGAAATGTTTAAGAAAAACAACCGCTAAACCTTTTCACCTGAAAATACACCTTAATTTAGTAATCTCCCCTAACCCCTCTTTAAAAAAGAGGGGAATTTTCCATAGTCCCCCTTTTGTAAAGGGGGATGTAGGGG
>JACREW010000145.1 GCA_016212685.1 Nitrospirota bacterium | reverse complement strand
TAATCTATCCCGAATATACCGGCACAAAAAGGCAGTGGAGTTATTTTAAGAGATTCACATACTTTGTAAGCCCTTCTGAGACAAACAAGACTTTTCTAAGGCAAATTGGCGATGGAGATTTCTCCTCCCTTCAGAAAATCAAAGAGGCGTTTTCCGTTGACCCGGTAACAAAGCAGTTTTATAACGAGCTTCAGAGTTGGTATTTCTGGGCAATGGACAAGATCAAATTTCCTGAAGATTATAAACACAGCAATGACCCTGCAAAGGACAAAGAGATATGCAATGCAACAAATCTTATCCGTTTAATCACAAGGATTATCTTCATCCGGTTCTTAACAGAAAAGGGCTTAGTCCCGCAGGATTTATTCTCAAGGGAAAAACTTGGGAGCATTGTAAAGGACTTTATGAACGGCAAAAAGGCGGCTAACTTTTATAATGCCATCCTGCAAAACCTCTTCTTCGGCACATTAAATCAGAAGATGGATGAAAGAAAGTTTGCAGATGAAAAAGGTTATCCATCCAACAAAAAAGAATATGGCATTAAAAATCTCTTTCGCTATGGAGATAAATTCCTGATAAACAAAAATGAAGTTTATAAACTCTTTCAAGAAATCCCCTTTTTAAACGGCGGGTTATTTGACTGCCTTGATAAAGAAGACGAATCAGGCAAAGTGATTTATGTTGACGGCTTTTCAAGAAATCCGGCAAAACAGTCAAGTATGCCCGACTATCTATTCTTTCAGCAGGCGGAAGAAAAGGCTGACCTCTCCGGCTATGGGCTTGGCACAAACAGGACTGCCAGAGGGCTTATTGAAATCCTGAACAGCTACAACTTTACCATTGACGAAAACACGCCTATTGATCAGGAAATAGCCCTTGACCCTGAACTGCTTGGAAAGGTATTTGAAAACCTCCTTGCCTCTTACAACCCTGAGACAGCAACCACAGCAAGAAAGGCCACAGGAAGCTACTACACACCGAGAGAGATTGTTGACTATATGGTGGGAGAATCCCTCGTTGCGTATTTGGAAAATGCGATTAATGATCCCGCCCGTCTCCACCAGCTTCTTTCCTATTCAGATGAGATACAGGCATTTTCTAATGAGGAGACACGAAAGATAATCTCTGCAATTGATGATATAAAAATCCTTGACCCAGCCTGCGGCTCGGGCGCTTTTCCAATGGGCATACTCCACAAACTTGTCTATGCCCTTCAAAAGTTAGATCCTGAAAACAAATACTGGCATGAACTTCAGTATCAAAAGGCGCTCAAAGAATCCGAAGATGTCTTTAAACAGGACGATAAAAACGAGAGGGAGGAGAGGCTCAGAGAGATAAACGAGGCATTTGACGAAGGCATAAACTATCCGGACTATGCCAGAAAACTCTATCTCATAGAAAACTGCATCTACGGAGTTGACATCCAGCCCATAGCCATCCAGATAAGCAAACTCAGATTCTTTATCTCCCTTGTTTTGGACCAGAAGGTTGACAGGAGCAAAGAAAACTTAGGCATAAGGGCTCTGCCGAATCTTGAGACAAAATTTGTGGCTGCAAATACATTGATAGTCATTGAGATGCCGCAGAGTATTTTTTACACAGACAAGATAAGGAAGCTTGAAGATGAGATAAAATCATTGAGGCACAAATATTTTCAGGCAAAGACCCGGAGGGAAAAACTTGATTATCAGAAAAAAGACAGGGAATTAAGAGGGCTTTTGGCAGAGGAGCTAAAGGGCATAGGCTTTTCATCCGATTCGTCAAAAAAGATTGCGACCTTTGACCTCTACGATCAAAACGCCTCGGCGGATTTCTTTGACCCGGAGTGGATGTTTGGGATAACGGATGGATTTGATGTGGTGATTGGCAATCCGCCGTATGTGCGTGCTGATTCTGGTCCTGAATATCTCGCTTTCAGAAAAAAACTTGAGGAATCTAAAACATATAAGACACTTTACGAAAAGTGGGATTTAATGGTGCCGTTCATTGAAAGAGGATTGGGTATTGCCAATACAAAAGGCAATCTTATCTACATAGTTTCAAACGCTATTTGCACCTCAAAATACGCTTTCAAGCTGCTTGATTTAATTCAAAAAGATTACTTCCCGCGCTCTATCGACTACTTTGAAGACATGGCAGTATTTGAGGCTGGCGTTATTCCAGTAGTGATTCACATTGGCAAGATTGATGCTGATGACAAAACCAGAAAAATTATCCATTGCGGTTCCTTTGAAAATATCGTGAGCAAAACAGATGTTCCAATGGAAGAATTCAAATCGCTTGGTCGTGATGCGTTCCGTAAAGAATACAATTCGGTTGTCTTAAAAACACGAACTGTCAATCTTGGGGATATTTGTTATATGAGTAAGGGCATGGTTATCAACGCTGATGAAAAAACTGAACAGAGTGCATTTGTAAAGGATGATCTGATTTCAGAAAAAAAGACAGAAATTCACTCACGGCCATATATTGAAGGTAAGGACATAGACTTATATATGCTCAAACGATCTCGCTACCTTGAATGGGGAACAGAGCGAGTTCCAGGGAAACTCAGTCGAGCAACTTTTCCTGAACTATATGACCGGTCCAAAATTATGCGTGGGCGTGTGACTGGTGGCATTTACGATGAATCTGGATTGCTTTGTAACGACAGCATTGTTGTATTTGTGAGGTTTACAGATCTGCGAGGAGTGAATAACAAGAGCATTCAAACCAGCATTAAAAAATTTAATCGCCTGCTGCGAACCCAGCTTGAGAAAATCTCTGAAAAGTTCGATTTAAAGTATCTTTTAGCTATTCTAAATTCTTCGTTTGCACTCATGTATCTTAATAACATTCGTCGGCATCGTTTGGAAAACTATTTTTACCCTGACGATTTTAGAAAACTTCCGATAGCTGATATATCTCCGAAAGAGCAAAAACCATTTGTTGATCTTGTTGACCAAATCCTCACCGCAAAAAAGAAAGATCCCAACGCCGACACCTCCGCCCTTGAGCGGCAGATAGATGAAATGGTATATAAATTATACGGTTTAACAGAGGATGAGATTGAGATTGTGGAGGGGAAGAATCAATCATAAATATGATTCCGCACATAACAAAAATTAAAGATTGCCTATCGTTTGTAGATTTTAGACCCGACGCTGATCTGCCGGAGTTTAAGAGATACAACCTTATCTATGATGGAATGATTCAGGCATTGCGGGAATTTGAAATATAATTGGCAAAAGCAACGCATTGAAAAGATTACTGCTGAGGAGTAAAAGGAGGGGAAGGGTTGAAAATTAAACAACCGCATCTTATAGTCATTGCAGGCCCGAACGGCGCCGGCAAATCAACGACAGCCCCTTCTTTATTAAAGGGAACTCTTAAGGTAACTGAGTTTGTAAATGCAGACTTAATCGCTCAGGGTCTTTCCGGATTTCGGCCGGAGGGCGCAGTTTTTCATGCAGGACGCGTAATGCTTGAACGCATACATTATCTTGCAAAAAAGAGAGTTGATTTTGCTTTTGAGACAACATTGGCAAGTCGTACTTTTGCGCCGTGGATTACCGGCCTGCGTAAGATGGGCTATGACTTTCATCTCGTTTTTCTATGGCTGCCTAATGAGGATTTTGCTGTTGCCCGTGTTTCTGAGCGAGTTCGCATGGGCGGACATAATGTGCCGGAAGAGACGGTCAGGCGTCGATACCATGCCGGTCTTAAGAACTTTTTCAGACTATATAAACCCTTAGCAGATTTTTGGCGTGTCTATGACAATTCATATCCGGCGGGTCCGCGGTTAATAGCTTCAGGGAGCAGGTCTGAATCCGATAATATAAAAAATATTGAAATATGGAATATGATTATGGGACAATTAAAGCATGAAAAAGAAATCTGAAAAATCAATAGATGAGATTTTTAGAGAAGGCTCTCCGATAGACAAGGCTTTAAAGAAGGCTGTTCAAGAAGCTCTTGTGCGCCATAAACAGGCCGGAAATCCGATTGTTGTATGGCGTGACGGCAAAATTGTTTGGCTTAAGCCCGAAGAAATTCCTGTGCAGACGTAATGAATTATAGCCCTTTATCACCCTCGTTGACCAAATCCTCGCCGCCAAGCAAAAAGACCCCAACGCCGACACCTCCGCCCTTGAAAAACAGAACGATGAAATGGCATATAAACTCTACGGCCTCACGCCGGAAGAGATTGCGATTGTGGAGGGGAAAAATGAATAAACAATGCTAGTCTTCATCGGACATTGTATTTTTGCTTGGGGCTGGAGCAACGGTTGATGCAGGAATGCCAACAATAAAGGGATTAACCGAATGCTTAAGAGAGCGCTTTGCAAGTCATCAGGATAGAGAATTCATAGCGATATATGAATTGCTTGCTAAAGTAGATAGCATGGTAGAAATAAATTATGAGAAATTATTAACGGTCTCAAAGTGTAAAAATAAAGGAACTTTTGTTACAACAGGATTCAATTATAACTGGAACCCATCATTATTTCATGGGAATGAGAAAGGAATAAATCTTTACAAATTACATGGCTCACTGTTATGGTTTTTTCGATAATAATTGGACGATTCAAGAATTATCTGAGCCGCCCGAGAAAAAGAATCCCGAAATTGTATTAGGCACTGGTAGCAAAATGCAAGCTGATGATCCGTTTCTGACTTTATTTTATGAATTTTCCAGAGCTGCTCAAGAAACAAAGATTTGTGTTGTAATAGGATATGGGTATCAGGATGCTCATATAAATACAGTTCTTGAACGATCAAAATTTCAAATCGTCGATGTAAATATAGAACATACCGACATTTTAAATAAGATAAATAAGACACCGTTACTGATTAGAGGAACTGCAAGAGAGGTTCTTGAAAAAGGAGAAATTAAAAAGAGGCTCAACAAAATTCTATAGACGGACTGTATGCCCCAAAAGACAAAGCAAAGGAAATAATCGTGACGGCAGGCTGTCCCAAAATGTCATTCTGAGGCGTTAGCCGAAGAATCTCGTTTTTATAACTCATTGAAAGAATGAGATTCTTCACTTCGTTCAGAATGACAAATAGACAGATTTTGGGAGTTTTGGGACAGCCTGACGGTTCTCCTTATTAACAAAACAGCCGCAACAGTGGGGACGCTGAAATTGATATTTAGAAATTATACCTTCCGCACTACAAGATGCTTCGCACCGGCCGCCGGCTCGTTTAAAGCGGGATGAGGCAGGAGTTTAACCTATGACGCCCCTGTTTCAAATTGGAACAAGTCTCTATGACGGCTTATTAGCATCCTTTTCATGTATCAGATCAAAATATAAAAGCCTTTAGCAGCCTTTTTGTTATCTTAGTTCCTTACCAAAAATGCATCTTTAATATGCCGCTGTTCACCGCTGTTCAAATCTGAAACGCTAAATTAATCCCCATCTTTTGCAATACTGTTTTAAATCAATCAGTTATCTTCTGGCATCCGTCTTGCCCTATATATCCATAAGAATTCAAAAATGGAGGCAAGGATGGGAAAGAAGCGGCTTTTGTTTGTCACCTACCATGACGAGAACGTCGAGGCAGGGCTTTCCTATGCTGTGGATCTGGCAAAGACAATGAATGAGGACATCTCCGTATTAATGCTTTTCAGAAGGAAGGCAATGGAAAGATTTGAAGACTATATGACGGCGGTTGCATTCGCGGAGGAGGGCGAGTTCAACACGGCAAGGGAATTAATCGGAGAGGATTTGAAAAGAAAGAACGAGAGTTGTGAAGAAAAATCAGATCTTTTGATGGAGAGATGCAGGAAGTCCGGCGTTGCTGCGGATGTGAATACTGCAGCAACGGATGTTGTCTCTGCAATAAGGAATATTCTCAGGCAGAACACAAAAATCGACATGGTGCTTTTAAGTCCGAGCATTACACATGACAGCAATATTACTGAACTTAACAGACTTGTAAAAACGGCATCAAGGCCGATTGTAACAATGGCAAAGAATGCAAAGGCGCATGTTGCTTAATAAAAAATAATTTTAAAGGAGGAGAGATTAGATGTATCTTTATTTACCGGTTGCATTGACGAGTATTAACATCTTAATCCCTGTGGGGCTTGGTCTGGTAGTGGGCCTGCTTTCAGGGCTTTTCGGAGTTGGCGGAGGTTTCCTGATGACGCCTCTCTTGATTATGTTCGGCATACCCTCTACTGTTGCCGCAGCAACGGATTCAACCCAGATAGTTGCAGCTTCCACTTCAGGCACATACGCGCACTGGAAGGTGGGCAATGTGGATTTTAAGATGGGCTTTCATCTGCTGATAGGCGGATTTGTGGGAGGGCTTCTCGGAGTGCAAGGCATAAAAATACTTAAGGTGATGGGGAATGCCGATTTTGTTATAAAGATGACATATGTATTAATGCTCGGCATAGTCGGGACATATATGTTCATCGAGAGTATCCAGAGCATGAGGAATAAAAAAGTTGAAGAATCAAAGCCTGAGAAGAAATCCGGTTTTTCGAGGTTTCTTAAATCTCTACCGTTTCAAACGCATTACGAGAAATCTGGCGTTACGCATTCGGCCTTAGTGCCGATAATATTCGGAGGCTTTGTCGGGGTGCTTGCCGCTGTTATGGGCGTGGGAGGAGGCTTCTTAATGGTTCCTGTTATGGCATATATATTGAAAATGCCGATGCATGTGATTGTGGGCACGAGCCTCTTCCAGATATTGTTTAACTGCATTGAAGTCACATTCCTTCAGGCATATACTAATCACAACGTGGATTTTATTCTCGCGGTTCTTCTGCTTCTCGGCTCTACGGTAGGCGCCCAGGTCGGAGCGGTGTTTGGAAGGAAGCTCAAGGGCGAGCAGCTCAAGGTGATTCTTGCGGTTATCGTGCTTGTTGTGACCGTAAAGATAATATTTGAGCTTACCCTGACGCCGTCATTGTTCTTGTCGCAAGCTGGAGGGCACTGATGAAAAATTTCAAAGTTTTGTTACTGATGCGGTCATTAGTAAGAAGATATTGTATGACCAGTTCTGTCATTGCGGCTTGTCCGCAATCCTTCTTAAAGAAAAATTCCCGACAAGCGGGAATGACGGAAAATGTATCCCTACTTATAGCTATCGTATTATTTGCCGTTTTGCTGCCTTTAATTTTTGCCGGGGCAGCGCCGGCGGAGCTTACGATTAATGCGAATCACGACTATATCACAATAGACTTCTTTTATCACGGACGCGCTGTTGGAGTTCGAGGCATATCAGAGCCGGGAACGGATATTGTTATAAAGATAACCTCTCCCGAAGGGCATCAGGCATTGAATAAAAAAGGGAAGGCTGCTGGGTTTTTATGGATGAACATGGGCACGTTGAAGTTCGAGCACGCGCCGAATCTCTATTTCATCCACAGCACAAAGAAGCCGGATGAGATTTTGAGCGCGGAAGAGATGAATAAATACGTCATCGGCTATCCCTCAATGAACAAGCATATTGAAATCACCCCGGTTTCAAACGATGAAGAAAGAACAAAATGGTTCAATGAGTTCATACGCTACAAGGAGGCGTCGAAGCTGTATGCGGCTTCTTCAGGCCGGATAAAGATCACGAACGAAAGCGGCAGGCAAAAATACTATATACAGACGGATTGGCCGTATCAGGCCCCTCCCGGAGAATATCTTGTCACAGTCTATGCCGTTAAAGATAAGAAAGTCATCGAGAAGGCAGAAACAAAAGTCACCGTCGAGCAGGCCGGTATTGTGAAGGCGCTCTCAGGCATGGCGAAAAGCAACGGCGCCTTATACGGAATTATTTCTATAGTTGCGGCGCTCGGAGCAGGATTTGGAGTAGGCATGATATTCGGAAAAGGCGGAGGGACGCACTAATGTATAAAACGATAGTAACAGCCTTTGACGGCTCTGAATTCAGCAAAAAGGCGCTTGAGCACGCCTGCCGGTTGTCGAAGACGGATTATTCGGAAATCACAGCGATGTATGTGATACCCCGCTATGAAGAGATGGTGGGGTTTTTAAGGACAGAATCCATAAAGCGGAGCCTTTTCCGCGAGGCCCAGAAAATTCTGGATGAGGCGAAAAAGACAGCCCTTTCACATGGTGTGTTTATAAGCGCAACGATTCAGGAAGGACAGGCGGCAGAGAAAATTACAGAAACCGCTAAACTTCTGAAAAGCGACTTGGTAGTTATGGGAAGTTACGGCTGGGGGGGCATTAATAAGGTGATTATAGGCAGCACTGCAGAGAGGGTAATCATGAACGCCTCCTGTCCCGTGCTCGTGGTGAAGTGAGATATGAAAGGGTATAGAAAAATTCTTATAGCAGTAAACGGATCGAAGGAAGCGCTTACGCAGGGCTTGCAGCTTGCCTATGACGAGAAGTGCTGGGTTACGGTTGTGAAAGTTATCCCTTCTTATGAGGGAGACCTTAATCTAACGGGGATTAAAAATATCGAGGATGCATTGAATAGCGAAGGAGCAAAGGCCGTCGCCGAAATTAAGGATGTCGCAAAAGCAGAAGGCGCTTTGATAAAGACGAGGCTTGAAGAGGGCGAAGTCGATAAGAAGATTGTGGAGGTTGCCGAAGAAGAAAACTGCGACATTATCATTATGGGCTCTAATAAGACTAATCGCTTCAAAAAGCTATTCGGCAAAAATGTAATAGAAAAAGTTATCGATAAAGCCTCATGTCCTGTGCTTGTGGTTTGAGTGTTTGTTTTTAATTGGACATACTTATCAGGTATTGGTTAAAATAACTCATATAAGCAATGGAAGTTGATAAGTTTTTGAAGGACATGCCGTTAAAGCAGATATTTTCAAAAAGTCGTTTTGGCAGTTTGTATTTATTCTGGACTGTCTTTGTAGCATTATCGTTTGTTACAAGAACGGTCCTTTTTGTTAAGTCTTTGCCTGTCCTCGATTTAACGCCATGGCTTTTAATCAGGATTTACGGTGTGGGTCTTTTCTTTGATATTGTTGCCGCAGCTTATTTTTCAATTCCTCTGATTCTTTATCTGACCCTTATCCCTGATAAAATTTATCAAGGCAGGTTTCATAAGCCTGTCGTCTATTTTTCATCTTTCGTTATTCTGTATTTGCTTATTTTTAACAGCTTTGCAGAATACTTTTTCTTTGACGAGTTCGGCGTCAGGTTCAATTTTATTGCTGTGGACTATCTCGTCTACACCCATGAAGTGGTGAAGAATATCATGGAATCCTATCCCATGCCTGCTATATTGACTGCAATCGCAGTTATATCATTAATAATCCTCATGTCTTTCAGGAAATCGATTGATTCATCTATAGCGGTAAGAAGCAGCTTAAAACAGAGAATTAAGAGCGGTTTTGTATTAATTTTTATTCCGATACTCTCCTTCGCATTCGTTGATCTGGATTTGGCAAAGATATCTGCCAATAATTATGCAAATGAACTTGCTGCCAACGGTGTATACAGCCTCTTTGCGGCATTCAGAAACAATAAGATAAACTACGAGACATTTTATGCAACAGGAGATGACAGGGCAGTCTTCCAAAAATTAAGATTGCTTTTAAGCGAAAAGAATAGCTCTTTTGTCAATGACAATATCTTCGATGTTACCAGAGAGATTAAAAATGCAGGAGAAGAAAAAAGGCTCAATGTGGTGGTAATAGTCGAGGAAAGCTTCAGTGCAGAATTCCTCGGCGTTTTCGGGAACAAAAATAATCTTACCCCAACCCTTGACAGGCTTGCAAAGGAAAGCATCTTATTTACAAATATGCATGCCACAGGAACGAGGACAGACAGGGGGCTTGAGGCCATTACACTATCAGTCCCTCCGACTCCCGGAAGGTCCATAGTCAAACGCCCAAACAACGAGAATATGTTCTCGTGGGGTTTTATGATGAAAAGCAAAGGTTATGATACGAAATTCTTTTACGGCGGGTATGGATACTTCGACAACATGAATTACTTTTTTGGTCATAATGGATTCGATGTAATAGACAGGACAGACTTTGCCAAGAACGAAGTTGTTTTTGAGAATGCCTGGGGTGTAAGCGACGAAGATCTGTTCAACAAATCCATTAAAGAGTTTAATAAATCGTATAAAGCCAACAGGCCTTTTTTCGCACTTATTATGACAACCTCAAACCACAGACCATATACCTATCCTGACGGCAGGATAGACATGCCATCACATTCCGGAAGGGAAGGGGCTGTCAAATATGCTGATTATGCGATTGGCAAATTAATAAAAGATGCGCAGAAAGAGCCGTGGTTTAAAGACACTGTTTTCGTTATTGTTGCAGACCACTGCGCGGGCTCGGCAGGGAAGACATCACTGCCTGTTAAAAGATATGAGATCCCCCTACTTATCTATTCCCCATCGCACTTTACACAGCAGAGGATAGATAAGCTGGCGAGCCAGATAGATATTGCCCCCACTGTTTTGGGGCTTTTGAACTTCAGTTATAGGACTAAGTTTTTCGGTAAAGATATTTTAAAGATGCAGCCGGAACAGGAAAGGGCGCTCATTGGAACGTATCAGAAACTCGGCTATGTAAAGAATGACAGGCTTGTAGTCCTTGACATTAAGAAAGAAAGCACTTTATATCAATTCAACCGGGAAACAGGTGAGACAAAGAAAATACCGCCTGACCGGAACCTGCTAAATGAGGCGTTAAGCTATTATCAGGGAGCAAATTATTTATTCGAACATAATCTAAATAGGTTTTGATGTAAACAGCCTTTAAGGCTTGTTATACTAAATCAGCCTGTCAGAATGTTCGGGCAAGGAGGTACGTATGTTCGGTCTCGGATTGCCGGAAGATAAAAAGTCTTCAAAGCAATCGGAATCTTTCTTGTTATTTATCTGATTCATAGTATCTGAGTTTTTAAAAAAATGATACTATTTATTCATGATTTACGATTGCCTTAATGGTCGGAGCAGGATACATGGGAGGAAGTAGTCTGCAGGTCATAAAAAGGGATATAACAAGGATTGAGCATATAGGCATTTTGCTGGCTGTAATAATACTTGCGGTTTATCTGCTTTTTAGATACTTTAAATTCATGCGTAGTAAAACACTCCTGTAAATTTCTGCTTACAGCTTAAGATTAAATATCGACGCGGGGTTCGCGCTGACGCCGTCTATGACGAGAAATGCCGGGTCACGGTTGTTACTTTAACCCTGTCAAAAATTCGCCGGCAGGCTCGATGCGTATGCCGTCTCTCAATATTTTTTCCTTTCCTCTATAGATAAGAAACCTTTTTGCTTCCGGATAGTCCTCACCGAATGCCTTGAGCGCTCTAATGTCTTGAGGATGTATAGTTATTGCGTTTTTCACCTCTATCGCCATGAACAGTTCTTTCCCGTACACAACAAAATCTATTTCGGAGCCGGCGCCGGTTCTCCAGTAATACAGCCCGCATCCGGGATGGTTGTAGTCTATCCACGCGCGGAGGTGCTGGGAGACAAGCCCCTCAAGCGCGGCGCCGGATTTTTCTTCAGGACTATCGAGAGGGCCTGACGGCCTTAGCGCATTAAAAATACCCGCATCGAAAAAGTAGAACTTTGGATGCGCCGCAACAGCCCGTTTCGCTCTTTTTGTGAAAACCGGGATTCTATAAGCCAGAAGCAGGTCTTCAAGGATACCGATATAGCCTTCCACAACTTTGCGCTCTATCCGGCATTCCCGCGCCACATTGCTTATATTGAGAATAGAACCATGCGAAAAGCTCACGGTTTCGAGAAATCTGGAGAAGTTCCCGATATTTCTTGTGAGCCCCTCCATTTGCACTTCTTCTCTGAGGTAAAGGTCCACATAGGCATGAATTGTTGACATAGGGTCTGCGCTGTTGAGAACGAGCGGTATCATACCGACTTGCAAGTTTTTCCCCAGATCAAACAGTCCTTTGAGTTCAGAGGCCATAAAGGGATGCATATGTTTCATGAGCGCCCGTCCCGCAAGCAGATTGACCCCCGCCTTCCTAAGCTTTCGCGCGCTTGAGCCTGTCAGAATAAACTGCACGCCCCTCTTTTCTTCAATGAGACTGTGCACTACTTCCAGAAGCTGCGGCGCCTTCTGCACCTCGTCTACAACGACCGTTTTTTTCCCTCTCTGCGCATGAACAATCTCCCGCAGCCGCTCCGGATACGCGGTGTAGTTCCTAAAAACATCAGGCAGGAGAAGATCCACATACAGGGCGTCAGGGAATTCATTTTTGATAAAAGTAGATTTCCCGGTGCCTCTCGGTCCGAGCAGGAAAAAGCTCTGTTTTTCTGCTTTGATAAATCTTCTTACCGTTTTCATTTTAAGTCCATATTTGGAATTATCATATCCAAATATAGCGATTTTATCTGTAAATGTCAAGATATTGAAATACTACTGTCAAGCCAATTTGGAACCGGCGCGAAAAATATAATCGGCAGTCTACAACTTAAGATTAAATATCGACGCGGGGTTCGCGCTGATGCCTCCTACCTTTACCCCGAAGTGCAGATGTGGGCCGCTCGCCCTTCCGGTTGCTCCTACAAGCCCGATCACATCGCCCTTTGACACTATATCGTTCGGGGCAACCTTAAAACTTGAAAGATGCATGTAGACCGTGTATATCCCCAGACCGTGATCTATTACAACCGTATTGCCTCCGAAAAAGAGTTCTTCGGCGAGTACAACTTTACCGCTGTTGGAGGCGGTTATTATTTCGCCTTCTTTGCCCCTTATATCAAGCCCTTCATGGATGCTTATTCTTTCTTTATTGATAATCCTCTTTACGCCGAAGCCTGTTGAAAACTCGTTTTTCAGAGGGACTATAAAATTTCCGTTCCAATGCTTACCGGATGCCGCCTGAAATATAGCCTTAAGTTTCTCACGCTCCACTTCAGCCCGTTTGAGGTCTTCAGGGCTTAAAAATACCTTTTTAGCGTCAAGAGTTAGTTTTATTTCCGGGAATGCGGTATGTTTGACGGTTAATGGTATTTCCGTTGCTTTCCCTCTAATTTCAAGCCTGATGCTATGAACGCCCGGCGGTGTTTTAAGACCTGCCGTTCCTATTGCCATAAAACAACCGTTTCCGCATTCCCCGAAATGAAGCGCAGCGCCGTTTAAAGACGCTTCAGGCATAACGGTCCCGGCGCCGCTTATCTTAATGACGAATGCGTCCCCGATGTCGATTTCAGAAGGCTCTATATTTACCTGAATGGCATGTGCGTGGAAATGAAATAATAGCAGGGTGATTGTAAGCAGTATAGAAAAGATGGTGCGTTTAAATTGTTCCATTATTCCCTCACGAGTATCTTTATGAAGATTTTCAAAAGCATCGGGTCATACCTGTCAACCTCTTTGATTATGGTGGACAACGCCTGAAAGGACGTTAACGCGTTTCGGTAAGGACGGGTTGTCGTCAGCATATCATATGCATCGGCTATTGCAGCTATTTGACCGAGAAATGATATTTTGTTTCCGGTGAGCAGAAAAGGATACCCTTTGCCGTTCATTTTTTCGTGATGGTGCAGAATAAGTTTGAGGGATTCCTTTGCCAGCCCTTCATGTTTGCGCAATATATTTATGCCCTCAGCCACATGGGTTTTGAAAAGGTTGAATTCCGTATCGCTCAGTTTTCCCTGTTTGTTGACAAGCTCCTCATGCATTGCGCTGTGGACTATATCGTGAAGCAAGGCGCCGGCGCCGAGCAGTTTAAGATTTTCC
>JACREW010000144.1 GCA_016212685.1 Nitrospirota bacterium | reverse complement strand
CTCTTAAAAGACCTTTTTTATTTCATTAAACGGGATTTGAGTCAATCGGTCATTCAGGATATGGTTACTTCCATTATTGTAAGAAACGAGGCGAAAGAGATGAATATCAGCGTGTCCGATGATGACCTGCAGAAGTCCGCCGATGAATTTCGCATACTAACGCGTCTTATCTCTGCAAACGATACGCAGAATTGGCTTAAATCCAAGAAGATGAATATTGATGATTTTGAGCGGACGATCGAAGATACGGTATTGACGAATATGGTTCGCAATCGAATAGCAACCGATGCGGAAATAAGCAAAACCTTTTCGGAGAATATCGTTGAATTCGAGACCGTGAAAATCGGCAGGATTGTGGTAGATAAATTAGACCAGGCAAATGAGATATTCGCCCAGTTGTCGGAAGGGGAAGCGGAGTTTTGCGTCCTGGCTCATAAATATTCCGTTGACGAATCAACGAGGCACCTCGGCGGTTTTGTCGGCGATGTAAACAGAGAGGCGCTGCCTCAATCCCTTGTCTTAAAAGTTTTCGCAGATAATGCAGGACAATACATCGGTCCTGTGGAAGACGATGGTAAATATATAATCGTCAAGATTATAGAAAAGAAGAGGACGGAACTGAATGATGCAGTCAAAGAGGTATGTAAAAATATAATCTTCCAGGACTGGATGAAGAAAAGGATAAACAAATATAAGGTAAATCTGCCTGTGTAAATAGGCAGAAACCATGAGTCAGCCGCACCCCTCACGCCTATGTATAGGTGTGAGGGGACTTTGTTGTAAAGGAAATTATAAATTCTTGCATGGAACGCGGATGACACGGATGATACGGATTGACACAGATAAAGAATCAGGCTGAAGACTGAAAGCTAAAAAAATCTTTGGTCGTTGGCTTTCAGCCTTTTTTATCGGCGAAAATCCGTTTAAATCAGCGTCATCTGCGTTCTATTAAGTTTTTTTCCTAAAAACATGACGGCTTTTCTTCTTGAGGCGATACTCTACATAATAAAAAGCAAACTCCTGTCATTCGGGGAGACGCTGCATCACCGCTTCCACCTGAATGTGACAGTGGTCTGCAACCTGGCATGCGCGCACTGTTACCAGGAGAATCACACAGGCAAACCGGTCCCGATGCCTCAAATCGAGGAGATACTGCGCAAGCTCCAGGCATTCAGGGCATATCGCGGCGAAGGGGGGCGGGGGTATCTTACACTCTCCGGCGGCGAGCCGGCCACGCGGCGAGACCTGCCGGATATTATCAGGCTGGCAATAAAATACGGCTTCATGTCGCGAATAGTAACGAATGCGACTATGATTGACATGAAACTGGCAAAAGAGCTGCGTAATGCAGGACTCCGCTTAGCTCAGGTCAGCCTTGACGGCGCAGCCAAAGAGACGCACGAGACAATCCGGGGCAAGAATTCATGGGACCGGACGATGAACGGCATCGAGGCGCTGTGCCGTGCCGGGATTTTCGTTGTCCTGTCAATGGCGCTGATCCCTGGCCGCAACATGCACGAGGCGCCGCTCATGCTCGACCTCTCCAGGCGGTTGAAGGTCTGGGCGGTCAAATACCAGCGACTCATCCCGCGCGGCAGCGCGCCGCTCAACCTCGATACACAGGGCGAGTTTCACCGGACCTTCGTCTGCATCATCGAGCGGGCAGTCGAGATAAAATACAGGCGGTTCATAATGTTATTCGACCCGCTTGCCCACAACCTTCCGAACCTCTATCCCGGACTGTGCAAAAGGCTCTATCTTTTAATTACGGATATGTGCCGCTGCGACCGCACCCGGCTGATGGAAGTGGATTACAACGGCGATATCTATTACTGCCGGGTCGGCATGGCGCTCGGCAATATATGGACGGACGATCTTGCGGTTGTCTGGGAGCATCCCCTCCTGCGTAATATCCGCGTGAAGACGTCCAGGGGCGCCTGCTCATGCTGCGCGGTCTGGAATAGATGCGGCGGCGGCTGTCCTGCGGTAACCTACGGTCTCCACAAGGACATCTCCGCCCCGGACTACGCCTGCCCGTCATGGACGCAGCGATCAGAGAGGGATGAAAGGAAAAATGGAGAGAGGGAGAGCTGAATAAGATTGAATCAGGGGGTGTTTGAGGAATTTAACACCCCCTGATCAACTTATTACCAACTCGCGGACCACTTGCCAAAGCGATGAAGCCCACTTACGACATGGGTAAAGAAAGTCGTGGAGGCCTCGCGATTCCAACTTTTTACTCTATCCCACCATTTCCCCCCGACTATCCCGCTTAAATCCTCTTTGTTCAAGGTCTGCTCCGCATTGATGTCATCAATCTTGATCCTTGCCATAATCTCACCTCCTTCCTGAATGGATAAATTAGCTAATATAGTTATGATAAACAAATTGTCTTATCTTGTCAAGAGAAATTTTGAGAAATTTTGAGAAAAAAGATTAAGGAGAAAAGGGAAATTGGAGAAAGGAGGGGGAAACAACCATATAACCGGGGTTTTGATTGAATCAGTCTAATTTTTTTAATTTCAAATATTCCGTATAGTCAACAACTACAGCCATAGGGCGTCCGCCCTTCTCTATAAGCACCGGTGTTTTCTCATAACATACGCGATGCAATAAATCTCCAAATTTATTCTTTGCCTCCGTCGCGGATATTACATGCAAATCTTCGATTGCAATCCTCGATTGTTTTTTATTTTTATCATCCATTTCTATATCCTCCTTCCTTAAATTATACCCAAACATATATACTTCTTGCAAGCAATGTTTAGCCCAAAAGATTAACCCGAATTTTGATTTAATTTTCTTGTAAAAAAATGTTCTTGTAAAAAATTCTTGCAATACCTAAAAGTGTGCATTATAATATTTCTCCCATTTAAAAAAAAAGGAGTAAATATGGAAACTATAACTGGACAAATCAATCTCAAAACTTCTAAAGAGCCTGTAAATTTACAGGAAGTGTTAATCAAAAACCGAAAGGCAGAGCTCTACATAGAAATAGCCGAGCTTTTAAGCGGACTTCTGCTTGTCGGCTTCCTGTGGGGGCATATGTTTTTTGTTGCAACGGTGCTTATAAGCCCTGAGATATTCAACAAGGTGCCTGAATTTCTTGAAGCAGCTTATCTCGCACAGATAGGCATTCCGGCGACTATCCT
>JACREW010000141.1 GCA_016212685.1 Nitrospirota bacterium | reverse complement strand
TCAAGCTTCCTCATCTCATCGTCATAAAAAACCTTGTCCTTTGACGTGCCGATGTTAGCGTTAATCTTTGTAGTAAGCCCTTTGCCGATGCCGAGCGGCTTAATATCGTGCAGATTATTCCTCGTTATGACGGTTACACCTTCGGCAATATCCGATGCCAGCTTTTCGGCAGATACACCCTCTGCCTGAGCAACCGCCTTCATCTCATCCGTAATAATTCCCTCTCTTGCCTGCTCTATTCTTGTCATAATGTCTCCTTTCACTTTTGCGTTCTCAACTTACACTTAAAATGCAGGGAGGGTGTGGCGAAAAGCCTTTAGACTTCGGTATTGTAAATAACATAATCTTATACCCGTCATCCGCATCGGTGGTTACTTATTGAGCAATACCTTTTTAATCTCTCCTATGCATTTCAACAAACACTTTCTAAAGACTTTGAGCCATGCCCTTCCTGCATAAAATCGCTCATATTAAGTTCCTAATATTTTTAAATACTTTTCTACGGCTAATTTTATATCATTATCGCCCAGAATCCCGCTTATTGCCGCGATGCCGTCAGCGCCCGCATTTATAACATCTCTCGCATTATCAAATTTTATCCCGCCGATTGCAAAAATAGGAATCGATATTTTCTCGCTGACCTTTTTCAGCGCCTCTGTTCCAACAGGCTCGCCATATTTTAGTTTTGAAGGCGTATGGCAAACCGGCCCGAATGTTATAAAGTCCGCCCCTTCCTTTTCAGCAATTGAAGCCTCGTCAAGATTATGCGTTGAAACTCCTATCATCATCTTATCTCCGACAACTTTCCTCACCGCATAGACAGGCATGCTCGCCTGCCCAAGATGCACGCCGTCCGCATCAACGCATAAGGCAATATCAACCCTGTCATTGATAAGCAGCCTTGCGCCATATTTCTCCGTAAGCTCCCTCATTTTGTAAGCCATATAAAGCAACTCCCTCGTCGGCAAATCTTTCTCCCTAAGCTGAACAGCCCTTACTCCCGCCTTAAGCGCCTCTTCGACAGCAGTGAATAGTGAATAGTCGTTAGTGAATAGTTTTCTGTCAGTTATCAGATAAAGCTTGAAGTCAACTAAGTTCAGCGGAGAGGGGCTGATTTGATGCAAAATTTCTGGGTTCTCCGAGGGGCAAAGTAACGACTGCCCCTTGCCTCTGCACTGTGAAAACTTTATATTCTGTTTACCATTCATAAAGCACAAAGAACTAATAATTTTGCGAGAATCAGCTTCTCTCTGCTGAACTATAACTATAGCATTCCCTCTATCGGGCTGCTTGCGGTCGCATAAAGCCTCTTCGGCATGCGCCCCGCCTTATACGCAAGCCTTCCCGCAATAACTGCATGCTTCATCGCATTCGCCATAGCTATCGGGTCTTTTGCCGCCGCAACGGCAGTATTCATCAAGACAGCATCGCATCCGAGTTCCATGGCTACTGCCGCGTCGGATGCGGTGCCGACGCCTGCGTCTACTATTATCGGCACCTTAGCGGCTTCAAGGATTATCTTTATGTTGTATGGATTCCTTATTCCAAGCCCTGAACCGATAGGAGCTCCGAGAGGCATCACTGCCGCAGCGCCTGCATTCTCAAGCCTCTTAGCCATTACAGGGTCGTCATTGGTATAAGGGAAAACTATGAATCCTTCCTTTGCAAGTATCTCGGTCGCCTTCAAGAGGCCTATGACATCGGGAAACAATGTCTTCTCATCGCCGATCACCTCAAGCTTAATCATGTCAGACACGCCGGACTCCCTTGCAAGACGGGAATATCTCAAGGCGTCTTCAACCGTATAACAGCCTGCAGTGTTGGGAAGTATCTTATATTTCTTAGGATCAATATAATCCAGCAGATTTTCAGACTTTCTGTCGGTAATGTTGACCCTTCTGACCGCAACGGTCACCACGTCCGCGCCGGACGCCTCTATAACCCGTGCGGTCTCTTCAAAATCTTTGTATTTTCCAGTTCCTATCCAGAGTCTCGATTTGAATTCGATTCCTTTAATGATCAATTTATCTTCCATAAATTCCTCCAATAAATATTTCAACTAAAATACAGGATGGGTATGGCAAAAAGCCTTTAGACTCCGGCATTGCAAATAACATAATCTTATACCCGTCATCCGCATCGGTGGTTACTTATTGAGCAATACGTTTTTAATCTCTCATACGCATTTCAACAAACACTTTCTAAAGACTTTGAGCCGTGCCCATCCTGTATAAAATCGCTTAACTTAGGTATGAATTTCCTCCTCCTACAAAATAGACTATCTCAACATTATCGCCATCGTGAAGCCGGTAATTTTCAAAATCAGTTTTTTTAATAACCTTGAGATTTACTTCAACAGCAACCCTTTCGGGAACAATATCGAGTTCTTTCAGCAATTCCAGAGCCGTCTTGCCCTTACATTCTCGGTCTTCGCCGTTTACCTTGAGCCTCATCGCATCTCCCAAAAATAAAAATCCCCTATCCCTGTAAGGAATAGAGGATTGGTTCTCTTAATATTCCCGTTCCCTACGCCGGAATTACCCGGATCAAGTTCGTGGGGTCTTTCCGAAACCGGAAACTCTCAGGCTTGCGCCTCCCCCAGGGTTGATTAATGTTAAGGCAATGTATTGAAAAATGTCAATTCAGATGTTAAGATAAACAAAAAGGGGTAAATATGAAAAAACCTTATGCCTTAATGATAATAGCCGTTCTGTTCATATGCGCCGATGCCTTTGCATCATCGGAAATAAAGTGGTTTGCCCTGAAGGAAGGAACGGAAAAGGCGAGGATCGAAAAAAAGCCCATGATCGTAGACTTCTTTTACGGAAAGGGCTGCCCGCGATGCGATCTTCTCCAGAGGATTGCTTATGATAACCCTGCCATAGCCAAAAAACTCATGAATGACTTTATCCCGGTAAGGGTAGATATGACAAGGAAGCTTACCAAAGAAGAAGAAAGGCTCGGCAATCAGTATGACTTCAGAAGCGACTGCCTGCTTTTATTCCTCGACCACAACGGCAATATTATCAAAGACCCCGGCGGTAAAAAATTCTGTCTTATAGACGCCAAAGAACCGCAGTGGCTTTCCCAACTCGAAGCGGAATGGTTTGCAAAATACCTCGACGCCGTTCTTTCGAATTATAAAAAATAGCGGTTAAGCGGTCTTTGCCCTTGCCTTCTGTATCTTGACCCTTCTGCCCTTCATCATCATGTCGTCCACGGAACGTATGACCCTGTCCGCAAGCTCTTCCGGAACCTCGATAAAGGTAAATTTATCGAGGACGTCTATATTTCCGATCTTGCCGTGAGGAATATGCGCCTCCGATGCTATTGACTTCACGAGGTCAGGCACTTTTATCTTATCCTTTCTCCCAATAGTCATAAACAAGCGCACCATCCCCGGCTTTTCGTATTTTTCTTCTGCGGGGGTCTCTTTAATCTCGCCGTAAGCGGCATAAATAGCCGCAGCCGCAATATCGCTGAAGCTGTGATGTTCGGATAACTCCCTAACCATGTCCATATAACCAGCATGTTTGTTTTCGTTGATTATTTCGGATATATCCTTAACAATGTTTTTCTCGCGCGCCATTAAAACGTCTTTTGCCGAAGGCAGCCTCTTCCTGTCGATTATTGTCTGAGCCGTCTTTTCTATAAGCCTTAAATGCCTGTATTCCCTCGGACTAACAAGGGTTATCGCCATCCCGGATTTTCCGGCCCTGCCGGTCCTTCCGATCCTGTGAATGTAACTATCGGGGTTCTGGGGAATGTTGTAATTAATGACATGCGTAACGTTCTGTATATCGAGGCCGCGGGCGGCAACATCCGTTGCCACAAGGATATCGAGCATGCCCTTCTTGAACTTATTCATGACCTCGTCCCTTCGAGCCTGGGTATAATCTCCGTGAAGAGCGCCGGCGTTATATCCCAGTTGGCCGAGTTTCATGGCGACCTCGTCCACCTCCCGTTTGGTGTGGCAGAATATAATGGCAAGTTCGGGATCCTCCACATCTATCAGCCTCGAAAGCGCGTTTACCTTCTCTTCTTCCCTTACCTCGTAAAATATCTGCTTTATCTTAGGGACAACGACGTCCTTCGTATTTACCCTTATCTTTTCGGGATTTCTCATATATCTCTTGGCGATATTCACTATGGGCTGGGGCATTGTCGCCGAAAATAAAAGAGTCTGTCTTTCAGCCGGAGTATTTTTAAGTATTGTCTCCATATCATCTACAAAGCCCATATTAAGCATCTCATCCGCTTCATCGAGAACCGCGATCTTTATATTCGCAAGGGAAATCGTTCCCCTGTTCAGATGATCTATAAGCCGTCCCGGAGTTCCGACAACGACATCTACTCCCCTCTGCAGCGACTTTATCTGCCTTTCTATGGAAGTGCCGCCGTAAACAGGCAGCACGCGTATCTTCTTGGATTTTCCTATCTCGTTAATCTCCTGAGCTACCTGCACTGCGAGTTCTCTCGTGGGTTCGAGGATGACGGCAAAAAGTTCCTTGCCCCTATGGCACTTCTCGACTATCGGGATTCCGAAGGCCGCCGTCTTTCCCGTGCCGGTCTGCGCCTGGCCGATAATGTCTCCTCCGTTCAATACTAAGGGTATAGCGGAAACCTGAATCGGTGTGGGTTCTTCAAAACCCATTTCCGATACGGCTTTCAATACTTCCTTGCTTAAAGAAAAGTCCTCAAACTTCATATTCTACCTCGATTCTTAATTTCACAAATAAAAACCCTCAGGGTTTCTTCAAATTCCTCTGAGGGACCAACGAAACTCAGATTTATTCATGTTATATACAGTATATGCTTCATATCTTAGTTATGTCAACACGACCGGCCTTCGTTTGACAAAGGATTCGTTTTTCATATAACATGTTTATTCATTTTTTCCAAAAAGGGAATATGTATTTTCAGGATTTAATATTAAAATTGCAGGACTTCTGGGCAAAAAAGGGTTGTGTACTGCTTCAACCCTATGATATGGAAGTCGGCGCAGGAACCTTCCATCCGGCTACCTTTTTTAGAGTGCTCGGCCCGGAGCCGTGGAGAACGGCCTATGTCGAGCCGTCCAGAAGGCCGACAGACGGCAGATACGGCGAAAATCCGAACCGGCTGCAACGCTATTATCAATATCAGGTCATATTAAAACCGTCTCCTCTTGAAAGCCAGGATTTATATCTCGAAAGCCTTGCGGACATAGGAATTAATCCCCTAAAACATGATATCCGTTTTGTGGAAGATGACTGGGAATCCCCCACCCTCGGCGCATGGGGGCTCGGCTGGGAGGTCTGGCTTGACGGCATGGAGATAACGCAGTTCACTTATTTCCAGCAGGTCGGAGGAATAGACCTCAGGCCGGTTTCTGTCGAGATTACCTACGGCCTTGAAAGGATCGCCATGTATCTGCAGGAGACGGATAATGTCTTTGACCTGAAGTGGTGTAAGGGAATCAAATACGGACAAATCCATAAGCAGGAAGAGATCGAATTTTCTAAATTCAATTTCGACTATGCCAATACCGAACTATTGATAAACCAATTCGACGCCTACGAAAAAGAGTCCATAGAGATGAATAAAACAGGCCTGGTGCTTCCAGCCTATGAGTTTTGCCTGAAATGCTCGCATACATTTAACCTGCTCGATGCGCGGGGCGTGATCTCTGTAACAGAAAGAACAGGCTATATTGCAAGGGTGAGGGCGCTCGCAAAGCTCTGTGCTGAGGCGTTTCTAAATCAAAGGGAAGCGATGGGATTTCCGCTTTTAAAGAAATGATCATGCAGAATACGACCAATACAGAACATATATTACTTCTCGAAATAGGAACCGAGGAGGTCCCTGCAAGGTTCCTGCCCGAAGCTATCGTCAAACTTAAGGGAAACTCGGAAAAAATATTCTCGGAATACAGAGTCCCTTTTCAATCAATAAAGACCTATGCCACTCCGAGGCGGTTATCCCTCATAGCCGTGGTTTCTCCATTACAGGAATCCGCTGAAAAAGAGATATGGGGACCTCCGGTTAATGCCGCATTCGATAAAGACGGAAAGCCGACCAAGGCGGCGGAGGCATTTGCAAAAACTCACGGCTTGAAAATCGAAGAATTGCTCAAAAAAGAAAAAGGCAAGGGAACTTATCTGGTTGCATTAATCAAGGAAGCGTCGCGGCAGACAGAACATGTCCTGCCTGAAATGCTTCCTAAACTGATCCTCTCTTTAAATTTTCCGAAATCCATGAGGTGGGGAGACGGCAGCCTCAGATTTGCGCGTCCGATACACTGGATACTGGCGACATACGGCAATAAAAAAGTAGCCTTTGAAGTAGACGGCTTAAAGAGCGACAACATGACGAGAGGACACAGATTTCTTTCTCCTGCAGCCTTTGAAGTAAAAGACTGCCGCGCGTACATTAATCTGCTCAAGAATAATTTTATCATCCTCGATCCCGATGAAAGGGAAAAAATCATACTGGACGGGGCAAAAAAACTTGCCTCGTCGGTAAATGCCTTGCTTATAGAAGATGAAGAGCTGTTTCAACACGTAACAAACCTTGTTGAATATCCGGTTCCAGTTCTCGGGACATTTCCGGCGGAATATCTCTATCTGCCTAAAGAACTGCTTATAACAGTCATGAAGGGACACCAGAAATATTTTGCGCTCCAGGATGCCGAGGGCGGACTCGTAAATTATTTTATTATCGTAAGCAATACAAAACGGGACAATGCGGAAACAATAAAAAAAGGCGCAGAAAAAGTCATAAAGGCGAGATTCGAAGACGCCCGTTTTTATTATGAAGACGACAAGCGGATCCCTTTGAGAGAAAGGCTTGAAGGACTGAAAAAGGTCGTATATCATGAAAAATTAGGAACCCTTTACGACAAGAGTTTACGGATAGCTTCCATCGCCGATTTCATAGCGGACAGATGTTATAGCGGACAAGAACAATTCGAGCAATTCAAACGGGACGTTAATACCGCCGCCCTGTTATCAAAGACCGATCTTGTTTCAGGCGTGGTGGGCGAATTCCCGGAATTGCAGGGGATAATGGGAGGTTATTACGCTCTGCATGAGGATTACAATAAAGATATTGCAAAGGCATTAACAGAACACTATCTTCCGGCGCATTCCGGAGACAGGCTTCCGGAGACCGACATCGGAGCAATCCTGAGCCTTTCCGACAAGGTTGATAATATCGCGTCATTTTTCATTATGGGACTCGTTCCTACGGGAACCGAAGATCCTTTCGCGTTGAGAAGGCAAGCTCTTGGAATAATCGCCATTCTTACGGACAAAAAATATAATCTGAACGTATCGGAGTTATTGGAGAAGGCTCTGAATGCGTTCGCTGTGGACAACAACGAGGCCGTTATGAACGACCTCGTTAAATTCTTCGAGCAGAGGGTCGAGCCGCTGTTCCAGTCTAAGGGCTATCCGCTCGATTCCATATCTGCGATAATTCATTTTGTGAAGGATCGTCCTTTCTATTCGCTTAAAGAAATGCTTGACGCGATACAGAGATTAAAAGAAGAAGCGGATTACGATTCATTCCTCCTTGCGATTAAAAGGGTGAATAACATAGCGCCGAAAGGCGAAGCCGTAGAGTTGAAAGAGGAATTGTTGTCGGCAGGGGAAGAGAAAATATTGTACGCTTCGGCAAAAGCCGCAAAAACCGAAATAGAATCTCTCGTATCGGGCGCTGAATATTATGAAGCAATAAGAGCGCTGAAAACACTGAAAGAGCCTATCAATAATTTCTTCGACAAAGTCCTCGTCATGGACAAAAATGAAAAAATAAAAAACAACCGCCTTTCATTGATTAAAACCATCCGGGACATCGCGCTTCAGATAGCGGATTTTTCAAAATTAAGCTGAACGGTCTTGTTTGGTTTTCACGCCCCGTCCGGCAGGCTACTCTTGAGGCATAGAATATAAAAATCCGGCAATATTCGTGATGCCGATATTTTCATAGGATTTCAAATCAAGCAGATGTTTATCGCCTGTTACTATGAGGTCTGCATTCGCCTGTCTCGCGCATTCAAGAATCCTGTTATCAGGGGCGTCGTTTAGAATATTTATCCTGATATCCGGCTTCAAAACTGTCGCCGCCCTGCCGATATGTTTTAATAAAGCCGTAATGTTATCATCATCCCACAAAAATTTTTCTCTTAGTTTCTTTGCCGTCTCGGTGAGTATTGCCGCTGAGGTATAAAGCTCTATCTTCCCTCTTACCGCAAGAAGATATGCCTGCTCCGCTTTGCTGCCATGAGAGGTGAAGGCTGAAATATAAACATTGGTATCAAAAACAACCTTAAGCACTAACGGCCTTCAAAGATCAATTTTTCTATTTCTTTCTCGGTAAGCTTCAATACTTTGGCTTTTTTAGCTCCATATTGCTGAAGCTTATAAAACTCGCCCTCAAGCTTTTGCTGCTTGTAAAAACTAAATATCTCCCTGAAAAACTGGCTTATGGACTCCCCTTTTGACTTTGCTATTGCCCTGTACTCTTTAGCCGTGTCTGACGGCACCGATATGGTCATAACAACTCTCTGCCTCGACTGCATAGAACACCTCTGTATTATTTTGTATTACAATATCATGTCATGACCTTAATGGTCAAGCTGAGCCACGGAAGATTCAAAAACTCTATGCCGCCAGTTTGACGATAATTTCTCAAACATCAATTTTTTATAATTTTTTTCTCAAGCCAGTTGTCGTTCCAGTAAAGGGTCTCTAAAGTCGTATCATTCTTTTTCATTACTATTGCTTTAATAGTTCTTTTGATTTTGCCGCTGCTGCCTGTGGAGACAATAGTAAAGTATGTGGAGTTGACAATTCCCCCTGCCATAGGGGTAAGTATTGTTCCTGCACTCCTCTGCATGATTATGTTCTCTGCTACTGCAGTGCCAAATTTTGCCTCAAGCACGACCCTGTCAGCAGTATTTATGTTAATGATATGTGAGCTTTTTGCAGTAAGATATTCTGCAATGCCTCTGTATGCTCCATCTTTTGAACCAAAGAGCATTTCTGGTTTAACCCCTTTTACCATCAGGAGTTCTTCAACTGTGTCAAAATAGCCGTCTTTACAGCTATACGGTTTTGGCAGAGATTGGTAATAATCTTCCTCTGCGCCGTTAAGCCTGTGCAAGTTGTCGGGATCTCTCCAGTCGAGGATAGAATCTATTATGGTATCGAGTTCCGAATCTTCCGCGCCTGAATTTTTGAATATGTGCCTCAACTGCTCCGGCGTTGCCGCATTGATGTTTATCTTTCTGTCTTCGTCGATGATTACATATGAATAAACGGAATTGCCGAGAGCGCCTTTTCTCTCCGGCCTTTTCTCTCCGAACGCCGGTTCACCTTTTTCATCGAGTATTAATTCGCCGTTTTCTTTGAGATATATCTGTTGCGCTTTAGCTGAAAGGATTTCTTCTTTTGCAAGTTCTATTCCTGAGAGTGCGGCGTAGTATGCCTCTGTCTCCTCCTTGAAATTCCTTGCGATATTCGCCTCTGTCCTCATGAAAAAAACAAATTCAGTTACAATGGCAGTCAGCAGGACTACGACCCACAGGACAAGGATAAGCGCAGCGCCTTTTTGATTACTTTTTCTCATCTTTCAACCCTAACGGTATTGCAATAACCATTGATGGGAGACTATCCGAACTGATCTTTACCGCTCCGGGCAGGTCTGTTTTTGAGTCCCAAGATTTTTTCCACTCTTTATCTTTTGAAGAAAAATATTCAAATTTAAGTTCCGATACTCCGGAGTCAAAAATCTCTCCTTCTTTAAAAACCTTTTCCATAACCTTTTTATCAGGAAGATCGCCTTCCTGCACTATAAGATTGTCGTCTTTTAAGAAATAGGCAATCCATTTGAGTCCGCCTTCGGAATGCGCTACCGAAGAGGTGACGAAAAAAATAGAATCCGACTTACCCTTAAATGCTATTGCCTTTTCGCCGTCAATTTCTATCTGATACGGATATACGGATTTTACCTGCCTGCTGAACCTTTCTGAAAAATATCTGATCTTCTGGGAATTGTCGTTATCCGCCTCTCCTCTTTCCCATGCCCTGATACCGAGCCTGATGCCGGCGCCTATTATAACTGCAATAAGACTTAGGATTGTTATCGCAATGAGGAGTTCCAAAAGGGTAAAACCTTTTTCCCTCACCTTAGTTCCTCTTTTGACGCTGCCTTTAAGGTTACAAGTTCCACTGCCCTGTTCTTTTCCGGCCACGATACCTTTACCGTTATCTTCAATAGTTCTGAATCCTCTTTTTCTCCCGGACTGTAATGCGCAGCTTCCGCCTGCCATCTGTACCCATCGCCGAAGTCTCCTGTGCCTACCGAAGGGTCGGTTAACATTTCTTCCATCTTTTCTCTCGCATGAATAACGGCCATTGTATAATCAGCAGCGGTCTTCCCCGACCTGAGTCCGCCGGAAAAAAGCTGCATTACCAGAACAACGCTTATTCCCATTATGGCGATGGCTATGATGACTTCAAGAAGCGTAAAACCTGAATTTCTCATTTTGAATTTTGAGCCTTTTCTACTCTGACTTTGCCGGAAACCTTTTCAACTGTAATAACAGCCGTAGACCCTTCCTCGTTCTTTAATTTTATTTCTCCGCCGGTGGAATCACCATGGGGATAAAAATCTATCCTGACGTCTTCTCCGTCATTATATTCGGCGGATACGCCTTTAGGAAAAGTTTTATGGAAGACCGAAGATAATGTCTCCTCTTTTATTTTTAAATCTGCATTAGACTCCGAGTAAAGTCCGTATCCGTTCTTATTCATAACAAAGGAGTAAATCTTTTTCTCAGCAACTGCGTGGCTTCTTGCGTATCTCAAAGAGGTTGAAATCTCCTTTGCGGCAGTCTTCAGATATATGTCATCCATACTCCTGTAAAGAACGGCTACTACGACGGCGGAGCCGATTCCGATAATGACAAGCACCAGTACAAGCTCGATAAGCGTAAAACCATTTTTGTTCATCTCTATAATTTATTTCCAGCTTACGACATCCTGGTTCTCACCATCGCCTCCGGCGGTATTGTCCGCGCCGAAGGAATAAAGGTCGTAGTCGCCGTGTTCTCCCGGAGAGCTATAATGGTAAGGGTGTCCCCATGGATCGTTGGGAACCTCTTTAGGCAGGTAAGGCCCCTTCCAGTTCTCAACGCCCGAAGGCTTTACCCTTAATGCCTGAAGTCCCTCCGATGTTGCAGGATACTTTCCTGCGTCGAGACGGAAGGAATCGAGCGCTGTCCCGAAAAGCTCTATCTGCGCCTTAGCCGCCTTTTGTTTCGATTCTCCCAATCTTCCGAACATCTTGGGAGCAACAAGGGCCGCTAAAAGTCCGAGGATAACTATTACGACCATGAGTTCTATTAAGGTAAGTCCTTTTTCATCATTAAGAATTCTCATTATCATGCCTCCATATATGTTCTCTTAAATTGAGCAATACATTTTAAATCTCTCATATGCATTTCAATAAACACTTTCTAAAGGCTTTGAGCCATGCCCGGCCTGTATAACTTAGTGTTCTAAAACGGCAAATCATTAATGCTGAATATGGCTAACAGCATGGATATAACTATAAATCCGACCACTAAGCCCATAGAGAGTATCATAACAGGCTCAAGAAGGGACAGTAGTTTTTTGATCGTGGCCCTCACCTCCGAGTCAAACCTGTCCGCTATTTTCAACAGCATTTCGTCAAGCCTTCCCGTCTCTTCGCCTACCGCCGTCATATGAACCGCAAACGGCGGAAATAAGTCATTCCCCTTCAGCAGCCCTGCAATTCTCTTCCCTCTTTTTACGCCTTCTCTTACCGCATTTACCGCCTCTGAAGTTCTGCCTTCCAGTGTTCCTGTCAGTATCTGAAGGGCGTTAAGAAGCGGCACTCCGCTTTGAAGCAGCGTGCCCAGAGTTCTTGCAAAATGCGCGACGGACGTCTCTTTGTAAAGTTTGCTGAAAATCGGCAGTCTGAATTTTACCGCATCCCAATAATGCCTGCCCGCTTCGCTTTTTATGTAGTAACGCAATGACACCACGCCGGCTGATAAAGAAAACATGATCAACCACCAGTAATTTTTGATCGTAGAACTTAGGGTGAGGAGAATTAATGTAGGCAGGGGAAGCGCCTGTCCCATATCTGAAAAAATGCCCGTAAACCTTGGAACAACAAAAATAAGGAGCACCATAACGGCCACTCCTCCCACAATGCCAAGCAGAGATGGATATATAAGGGCAGAGCGCACGTCGTCTTTCAGTTTCTGGGAATATTCAAGATAATCGGCCAGCCTCTGAAGAGTATCCTCTAAGAACCCTCCAGCTTCTCCCGCCTTCACCATATTAATGAAAAACGGCGGAAACACATCCGGAAATCTTGAAAGGGCGTCTGAAAATGACTTGCCGGCGCGGACGCCGGAGAGGAGTTCGTTAATAATCTCTTTGAGCCTCTTTTTCTCGGTCAACTCCGACATGATAGCCAAACTCCTGTCCAGCGGGAATCCGGCTTCAAGAAGCACGCCGAGCTGGTAAGAGGCCGTCATTATATCCTTTTCCCTCACCCTGTTTTCAAAAATTTTTAAAAGAGATATGGATGAACCTTCATCCGCGCCGCCGATTTTTAACGGATAATAGCCCATATCCTGAAGGCGTTCTACGACAAAACCCTCGCTCCCGGATTCCATAGCGCCTTTTACTACAGCGCCGTCCTTTGTTAACGCCTCATAGGAGTATGTCTTCATTGACCTCCTCCCGAGTCACCCTCAAGACCTCATCGATGGTGGTAATTCCGGCCTTCACCTTCTGCCAGCCGCATTCTCTCAAAGGCTGCATGCCCTGCGCCCTTGCTTTCTGCCTGATAATATCCACGCTCGCCTTCTCTATAATCAATCTTTTAATGTCGTCGCTGATAACCATTAATTCAAAAATCCCGGTTCTGCCTTTGTAACCTGTATGTCTGCATTCCTCGCAGCCCTCCCCATGAAACGCCGCAAGCTCATCATCTACGCCTATATCCTTCATATATTCCTTGTCCGGGATAAAAGGCTTTTTACAATGCCGGCAGATTACCCTTACAAGCCTCTGCGCCAGCACCCCTGTAAGGGCCGAAGATACCAGAAAGTTCTCAATGCCCATATCTACAAGCCTCATTATAGCGCCCGGAGCATCGTTCGTATGCAAGGTGCTGAACACGAGATGGCCCGTAAGGGCTGAATGTATTGATATCTCGGCGGTCTCTTTATCCCTGATCTCTCCGACCATTATTATATCCGGATCCTGCCTTACAATGTGCCTGAGGCCATTAGCAAACGTGAGCCCTATCTTCGGCTTTACCTGCATCTGGTTAATGCCCTCTATTTCATATTCTACGGGGTCTTCGATGGTAATAATCTTCCTATCAAAGGAATTCAATCTGCTGAGCGCTGCATAAAGTGTGGTTGTCTTGCCGCTGCCGGTAGGGCCCGTAACCAAAAACATCCCATAAGGCGCTGATATAAGCCTTTTGAATTGATTAAGGTTGTCCTCCGTGAAGCCGAGTTCTTCGAGGCTTATCAGGGCATTGCCCCTGTCAAGTATCCTCATTACAACGCTTTCTCCGTAAAGCGTAGGCAGGGTTGACACCCTGAGGTCTGTTTCTTTTCCCGATACTCTGAGTTTTACTCTTCCGTCCTGCGGCAGTCTTCTTTCTGCAATATTCATCTTGGACATTATCTTTATCCGCGAAATAACAGCGGACTGGAGTTTTTTCGGAAGTGATTCGGCTTCCGTAAGGATACCGTCAATCCTGTACCTGACCTTAACCTTGTTTTCAAACGCCTCGATGTGGATATCGCTCGCGCTTTCCTCGATTGCCTTCGTAACCAGCATATTAACAAGTTTTATAATGGGAGCTTCCAATGCCATGTCCCTCAGGTGATGGACATCGTCTTTCATCCCGGCATCCAAAGTCTCTTCCGTTTCCTCGCTGATGCCCTCCATTATCGAAGTCATCTGTACGCTGTTCCCGAAATACTGCTCTATTGCCTCCTCTATGTCCTTTTCACTGCTGAGGCATATCTCGATCTCGCCCTTGGAATACAGGCGGAGCGCGGCAACGGCATATGAATCGAGCGGGTCTGCCATTGCGACCTTTAAAGCGCCGTTGTCCTTGCCTATGGGCACGACCTTATACTGCTTCATGAATTTTACGGCAGGATAGGAATCAGTGGGTATCACCTTGGGAAAATCTTGAAATACAAGGCGTTTAACGCCGAGTTGAAAACTCAATGCATTGAGCATGTCGTCCATAGACGTAAAACCGAGGCTCACAAGGGTCTCACCGATGCGGCGGCGGGCGCTCTGCTGCTCTTTCAGCGCTATCTCAAGCTGGCCTTTATTTACAAGCCCGCGATTAAGGAGTATCTCGCCGAAGAGTTGCTTGTTCTTCATATGGAATTTATTAACTGTCTCAAAATAGCATTTATTAGTTATTTTTATTTCCAAATGCTTTCATCTATAGCCTCAAAATCTTTTATTCTTTTTTGAAACTCTGCAAACTCTTTATCGCTCCATGTGCCTGCGAGGTGATCGAGGTCGGTATGCACTACTGTCCGAGGCTTCTTTTTTAGTCCTAAATCCTCTTTCAGAATTCTCAATAAGACATTATTTATACTCGTGCCTTCCTGTTTTGCCTTCTCTTTAATCGCTTTTACCATGGAATCATCAAGTCCTCTAAGCGTCACTACTGCCATGCGTACCTCCTTTGCTAACCCTCATTGAACAATATAAGGCCGCCTATACCGTTGAAATGTTCGTCATAGGTGAACAGCGACAGTCCATGCCTCATTGAGGATGCAGCCAGCCAAATGTCATTCGAGGGAATCGGCTTGCCCTTTTTCTTTAAGTCCCAATAAATCTTCGCATAGAACTCAGCGGTTTCTTCGTCCATCTGAATTATATAGACCCTTGGAGAATCGAGAAACTGTTCAAGCTCTTTTTTGTTTTTAGCCTCCTTGCTGCCGCCTTTGAAGCCGCCTAACAATTCACCCAATACAACGATGTTTATCCCTATATATTCAACGGTTCTAAATACCTGCAAAGCATGCGGATCAGTCCTCTTAAAGGCAGCGTAAGCGTTTGTGTCTATAAGAATTCTTTTCATCGGTTTCCTTTTGTCTCAGCAATAAGCGCTATACAGCTAAAAAATGATAGCATAATGCCAGCATAATATGCTACTACCTTTTTCGTCAAAGTAAAATACGGTGCTATTTCCTGCGGAATCCTGAACTTCACTCCTGAAGCCTGAGAAATAGAAATTGAGCATAGCAGTTGTTCCGCCCTGACGGGGAAAGTCTGCGCCTTAATTCGTCCAACACTGTCATATGTGTTGGGTCGTGGTAATACCTAATGGATTGCCCATGCTGATCTTTTAACAGGCGCTGTCCCTCTTTTCTCTCTTTTCTGTCCACTGTCTCCTTAAAAATTCTTTATAGTTGACTCCTTAATTTTAATATTCCCAGCCCGACACAGTAACGGTAAGCGTTCCCTGTTCTTTCTTATAATATATTGTCTGAGTTTCAACAATAATCATTTCATAATATGATGTATAGTTTACACTTGATCCGCCAAACCCCCATCCACCCTTAATATAAATCTCCCCAAGTCCTCCTGAAGTAGTAGCCATATAACTTCCACACCAAGTTGAACTTGGGTCAGATGGCCAACCTATCCCGCTAACCTTTCGGGCAGTAGACGGAACTACAGATGACAAAGAGATAGAAGTATAACTGGTGGCTGCGCCGTTTGTCAGCACAGTGGATGCGCCGACAGCAACCTTATTATTTATCTGCCGCAAGCTGTTGAAATTACTACCACTATTATTATACACCGCCCCCAAATACGCTTTGAATGTATATCCGCTCGGCATTGTCGGAGCAATGGCTGAAGTTGAAAGCAATCCCGCTTTTGTACCGTCTGCCTTTGCAATTGCCCATATGTGATACCAGGTTAATGCGGCTTCTGAACCTGTATCAAGTCCATTAGCTCCGCTTGCAGTAATGTCAACGGTAGCACTGAGGGATGATATGAGCTTTGGATTTATACCGTCAGATGCTATTACTTCATCTGCTGTTATATCCATCTGGTTGTTTGGATTTACAGCGTTGTTTTTAATAATAAGGTTGCGATATGTATCCCTGACTGCAATGCCGTTTCCCAATGCCGTCCATGCTGTCCCGTTGCAATATTCATAGGAGCTTCCTGTCCAACGAATCACTCCGTTCTGTGCTGCATCGCACGTTGTCACATCGCCCGCTCTTATGCCGCCGCTGACATCGAGTTTAGTCCCGGGCGTCGTCGTCCCTACCCCCACCTTTCCGTTCACAATCAAGTCACCATCCGCTGCAAAAAGGTTTGCAGCGATCATTACATATACTGCGATTAAGGCAACTATTCTTTTCATCTTCTTCTCCTCCTGTTTTTTATAGTGGTTTTTTCTCATTTCAAGTGGGTAAATTTGGGAGATGCCCCTTATCTTCCCCTGACCCCTTTCCCCCTTCATTGATGGAGATTATCGCTCCTTTTACCCCTCCCTTGATGGGAGGGGTAAGGGGAGGGTGAGATAAACAATTCTCCCGTATTACCTCTAACACCATTTCTATGTTCTGTAAAACTTCATTGTTCCAGAATCTTAAAACTTTATATCCCTGCTCATTAAGCCATTTGTCTCTTGGCATATCTCTGTCTTTGTCTATTGAGT
>JACREW010000139.1 GCA_016212685.1 Nitrospirota bacterium | reverse complement strand
AGCCTAACAATTATACCGACGCAAGAAGGTTTTACATGTTCGATCCTATGCCTAACGTAACAAACAGAGAGGAGAAAGACCCCGCGTCGAATTTCAAGAATACGGAATTTGCCGTGAGAGCTTACAGGGATATAGCCGGTTTCGATGCGTCTGTGTATTTTTATCGCGGCTTTTATCGCAAGCCCTATATGATACCGGATGATCTGAATAATACAACTAAGATTACCTTCCATTATCCGAAATTATCCGTTTACGGCGCAAGCCTGCAGGGAAGGGCATTGGACGGTGTTTTGAGCTTTGAGGCGGGGTACTATGATTCGAGGCAGGACAGAAAAGGCATAGACTATACCGTCCCGAATTCTCAAACGAAGTTTCTTGTCGGTTATCAAAGGCAGTTATGGGAAGATTTCACGGTAGGGTTGCAGTATTTTACGGAATATATGCATGACTATGCGGAGTATAAAAAGGCACAGCCCGGCGGCCTGCCGAAGGACAGAAGGACAGGACAGATTGCAACCGTCAGATTAACGCAGCTTCTCATGCACCAGACAATGAAGCTCTCTCTGTTTTCTTTTTACAGCACATCCGAAGGGGATTATCTGATAAACCCCGAGATCAAATATAATTTTTCGGATAATATCTGGGCAGCGATCGGCGCCAACATATTCGGCGGAGGCGAGAGATGGAGCCAGTTCGGACAACTGGATAAAAATGACAATGTTTATTTACAATTGAGATATGAATTCTAAAGTGGTTTTAGGAAAGATGCTTTTTCGCAGCATTGTTTTAATAACAGTATGTGTTGTTATTTTATTAGCAGGGTTTTCCGCGTCAAGCAATCTGTGCGCTAAAGATCGATCATTTTTATGCAGTGTGTATTCTTTTGGATATAATGTGAACAGCAGTGGAATAGATGTAACGCCGGACAATACCTTTTTAAGGCTCGATGTAATCGCTGATATTACCCCTTCAAAAGATTTTGTTGAATCCATTTTTCACCCGCCAAGAATCGCCTCCTGAATAATTAAAGTATTGAAAACTGTATAACAAATGTCCTATGTTTCGTTATTCCCGTGAAAACGGGAATCTACCCCTTCGACAAGCGTTCGACTGAGGCTTCGACAGGCTCAGCCTGACATTGCTCACGCCGAAGGCTCAGGGTGTCATGGTGAGCTGTGAGCTTGTCGAACAGTCGAACCATGAATTCCGCATCAAGTGCGGAATGACAAGAATACATAGATATAGGATATTAATATTACAGCCTTTAGCCTATAATATATTTTGATATTTCCAGGAGGTCTAAAGTGAGATTTATGAAGAAGACTCTTGTTTTGTCAGTTGTGTTTTTATTAATGGGTTTTTATCTCTACCCTGCAACAAAGAGCAGGATTGCCTTTGCAGGCGGCAGGCCGGCTGCAAATGAGACGGCCCCGAAATTTTCTTTGATTGATTTACATGGAAAGAGGGTGAGCCTTTCTGATTTCAGGGGAAAGGTTGTGCTCATTAATTTCTGGGCGGACTGGTGTCCTCCATGCAAGATGGAGATACCGGGCTTTCAGAGGGTCTACGAGGCATATAAAGGTAGAGGCTTTGCGGTTATCGGAATATCGATAGACGATGTAGAGCCATCCTTTATCAAAGATATGGGAATAACTTATCCTGTTGTAATGGCTGATGATAAGGTGGTTAAAGATTACGGGAATGTCTCAGGTATTCCCATATCATTTTTGATCGGCAAGGACGGCAGGATGGTCAAGAAGATCATGGGAATTTATTTTGAGGGCACACTCAGAGAAGATGTAGAGAACGCCCTAAAAAAGAGGTAGAAATGGAAAAGGTATCGCTTTTAATGGCATTCAGCGCAGGGCTTCTCTCGTTCCTTTCGCCATGTGTCCTGCCTGTCATACCATCATATGTCTCCTACATCACAGGCGCATCTTTCGAGGATCTCACAGGCGGTCAGGACAGGGGAAGAATAAGGAAGATAACGATAACGAATTCCCTGTTTTTTATCGCAGGGTTCTCTTTTATCTTTGTTATGCTTGGGGCATCCTCCAGTTTTTTGGGCAGGTTCCTCTCTGATTATCAGGAGACCATAAGGAAGATCGGCGGAGCTATGATTGTGCTCTTCGGCCTGTATATAGCAGGCATTCTGAGGATTGGGTTTTTGTCTCGAGATAAAAGGCTGCATCTGCAGAATAAACCTGCTGGACTTTTAGGCACTTTCCTTGTAGGAGCTGCCTTTGCTGCTGGATGGACGCCGTGTATTGGTCCTGTTCTGGGCTCGATACTCATTTATGCAAGCACAACAGACTCTGTTGCAACAGGGATGGGACTGCTATCTGTCTATGCATTGGGTTTGGGGATTCCCTTTCTTATCACATCCATTGCCATAAACACTGCGCTTTCTTATTTCAAAAGGATTAACCGGTACATGAGGCTCATATCCGTTGTGACAGGGATACTTCTTGTGGTTGTCGGTATTCTTCTGTTTACAGGAGATTTTAGCCTTCTCACACAGTACATGATTAAGATTATTCCGGTGTCAGTGTTCGGCTAAAAAATTATGAGGGGCTGTCCATGAACTTGAACCTTCCCGCAGTTTGCTGCGGGGAGGTTCATTAAAGGGGAGGTAACTATGCGAAACTATATTTT
>JACREW010000142.1 GCA_016212685.1 Nitrospirota bacterium | reverse complement strand
CGGAAAGACAGTCAAAGTATTGGCAGAAACTTCTGCTGTTGATATTCCCAGCATAATCAATGAAACCAGACGCCTTATAAGGCTGAAACATTATTCATACAGCACAGAACAGACATATGTTCAATGGATAGAGCGTTTTCTTAATTATGCGTTGCAAACAGGGAATAAGAAAAAGATATCGGATGTTGCGACAGAGGATTTTAAAAATTTTCTCAGTCATCTTGCCGTCAAACAGAAAGTCTCTTCTTCAACTCAGAATCAGGCATTTAATGCAATTCTGTTTCTCTTTCGCAATGTGCTCGGCAAAGAGACCGGCGACTTGGGCAGCGCAGTGCGCGCAAAGAGGGGGCAGAAACTTCCGGTTGTGTTTTCGGTGGATGAAGTTAAAAGTCTCTTTATCCATATGACAGGCAAGAATCTTTTAATTGCCGAACTTCTCTACGGCTCCGGCCTGCGTCTTATGGAGCTTGCCCGACTTAGAGTGAAGGATATAGACTTCGATGCGAATACTATTTTTGTCAGAAGCGGAAAAGGAGATAAGGATAGAGCGACTGTTCTGCCCTCGGCAGTCAAGGAGAGGCTAAAAGAACATTTAAAAGAGGTTAAGGCTTTGCACGAACAGGATATTGCCGACGGATATGGAGAGGTCTTTCTGCCTGATGCGCTAAGCCGTAAATATCCGAATGCAGGCAAGGAATGGGCATGGCAATATGTCTTTCCTTCGGCCAAGCTGTCGGTGGATTCGATAAGCGGAAAAATAGGACGGCATCATATCAGCGATACCGCAATACAGGAAGCTGTAAAGAATGCGTTGAACAAGGCTGGGATATCAAAGCACGCTTCTGTTCATACGTTCCGCCACAGCTTTGCTACGCACCTGCTTCAGAGCGGTGTTAATATCAGGGAAGTGCAGAGCCTCCTCGGGCATAAAAATGTTGAAACTACGATGATATACACTCATGTCATGAGAAATATGGCAAATGCACCGCAAAGCCCGCTCGATGCGCTTTACGGAAATAAGTAATGAACGCAATCGATAAACTGAAACAGATTTCGGCTTTTCTTGAATCTAAAGGCATAGAAAATCCTGCCAAAGAGGCTGAAGTTCTCATTACAGAAACTCTCAAGAAAGAATTAAGAGTTAAGAGTTATGAGTTAGGTCGAAGACCCCCTTGGGGAGTTAAGGAAAGAATCTATGCGGGAAGCATAGAGATTAACGATGAAACATCGGAACTCATAGATTCCCTTGCGGCAAGACGCGCTCAGGGCGAGCCGCTGCAATATATTATCGGCCATGTCGAGTTTTTTGGATTAAAGATAAATGTCGGCAGGGGAGTTCTTATCCCGAGGCCTGAGACGGAACTGCTCGTCGAAGAAACGATTAAACATCTCAATAAAAAAATACTTCCCCCTCACCCCCCTTTAGAAAAGGGGGGAAGGGGGGAGTTGACTGGTTCACGGTTCACGGTTTTAGACCTCTGCACAGGCAGCGGATGCATTGCCATTGCACTTGCAAAGCACTTCCCCAATGCCGATGTTTACGGTGTCGATAAATCTGATGACGCCATTGCTTATGCGATTCGTAATGCAATAGAAAATGATATAAGGAATGTCCATTTTATAAAAGGTGATTTGTTTATGGGGGACAGTCCCGAATCTACGATGCCTTTCGGCATCCGTAATTCTGGGACAGTCTCCTTGCCTGTGAAAAACATAAAGTTCGACTGCATAGTATCCAATCCTCCATATATCAGAAAGGGCGACATTCAAAATCTCCAGCGTGAGGTAAAAGATTACGAGCCGTTGGAAGCCCTCGACGGCGGTGAAGACGGGTTTGATTTTTACAGGAAGATGCTGGCAAACGCGCCCAAATTCCTCAAGGAAAATGGTATTATAATCCTTGAAATAGGGCACGATCAGGCGGAAGGTGTAAATGAGATAGCCGTAAATTCCGGCATAAGAAATATACGCTTTATAAAGGATTATGCCGGAATAAGAAGGATAATTTCGGGGGAAATATGATTTTATGGAGGCGCGGTATGCGGGGGCTTAAAAAGAGCGTAGCCGGTTTAATCGTTTTGATGTTTTTTGCATCGAATGCATTTGCAGCCGAAAAGACAGTGGTGTACGGTCTGGGCGCCAAGAAAAATATGCAGGCTCTTATTATCGTTCCGAAAGGCGAAGGGCCTTTCCCTGGAGTGCTGGTGCTGCATACCAGCGGCGGGGTGCAGGACGGAGATATCAATTTCGCTAAACAGCTTTCGTCTCACGGGTATGTCTGTCTTATCCCCTACTATTTCGATGCTTATAATATTTCGCATAACACAAAACATCTGGCGACCACAAAATACGCTGAAGATATTTTTAACGACTTCGGCGAGATGATCGAATATTTGAAAAAGCATCCTAAGGTAAAATCGGATGCTATAGGGGCAGTCGGGTTTTCGATGGGTGGATATTGGTCGCTGATACTGGCTGCGAAGGGAAAGGTAAAATCAGGGGTGTCATATTACGGCGCCTTTACCGGCGGAGGCAAGAACCTCGATCTGAAATACCGTTTCGATGACGTTTTCACAAAGTCGAGCTCGCCTGTCCTTATTCTTCACGGCTCTCAGGATTCCGTAGTGTCCGCACGTCATGCGGCCAATCTTGCCTTGCTGCTCGATGAGAAAAAGAGCCCGTACGAGCTGAGGATATATATAAGCGCGGACCACCGCTATGAACGCGGCTCGCAAAGAGACGAGGATATAAGCAGTGACAGCATGGAAAGGACGCTCGAATTCTTGAAGAAATATGTAAAAATCAATAAGACTAAGGATTAGCTGTGGAGCTGATAGCGTATTTTATCGATATTTTTATACACCTCGACAAACATCTGAGTCTCGTTATTCAAAATTACGGAACTCTCACTTATTTGATCCTGTTCCTGATAATATTCTGTGAGACCGGGCTGGTTGTTACGCCCTTTCTTCCCGGAGACTCCCTGCTGTTTGCCGCAGGCACTTTCGCGGCAATCGGGGCATTGGATGTCGTTTCGCTTTTCGTGCTTTTAGCCTCTGCCGCTATGCTCGGCAATACAACTAACTATTGGATAGGCTATTTTATAGGCCCTAAAATATTTCATAAAGAGAATGTGCGTTTCCTCAATAAAAATCATCTCGAGCGCACGCATCATTTTTACGAGAAATACGGAGGCAAGACCATCATCATTGCGCGGTTTGTACCTATCGTCCGCACATTCGCCCCGTTTGTAGCAGGCATCGGCAGGATGACCTATGCCCGTTTTATAAGCTACGACATATTCGGCGGCACAGGATGGGTAGGCGCGTGCGTATTCGCAGGGTATTTTTTCGGCAATATTCCCATAGTGAAGCAGAACTTCAGCTTTGTCATTCTTGCCATTATCCTTGTCTCGATCATGCCGGGCATAATCGAATTCATACGCCACCGCTACAGGGAATCGTAAAATGAGTTTCCTGCTCTTTCATAGCATCGTAGAGATATTCAGCATAATTATAGCCGGCAGTATTTTCATGTTTACATGGAACTCCCGCAGGTTTATGGACAATAGCTACTTGCTGTTTATAGGCATAGCCTATCTCTTTGTCGGAGGCATGGATTTGCTTCATACCCTTGCTTACAAGGGCATGGGGGTATTCCAAGGATATAACGCTAATCTGCCTACCCAGCTCTGGATTGCCGCACGGTATATGCAAAGCATATCTTTGTTAATTGCCCCTTTGCTCATTGACCGGAAGCTGAATGTTACTTTTGTTTTTTTCTACTATGCTTTAGCCGCAACTCTGCTGCTCGGATTTGTTTTCCAGAATATATTCCCGGACTGTTATATTGAGGGTTCGGGATTGACGGTTTTTAAGAAGGTCAGTGAATCAGTAGTGTCCGGTTAAGAACCGAATAGATCCAATTGGTTACAATTCGGTTCAGTGTTCATACTGTAATCCGCCCTCGCAAATGCTTGCTGCAAGGGCATCTTCTCGAAAGCCGCAACCGACAAAATCTGTAATAATGT
>JACREW010000138.1 GCA_016212685.1 Nitrospirota bacterium | reverse complement strand
GAACATACGCGTCTTTCCCGTCACATGTAGGCATATATTTAGGCAACAACCTTTTCATACACGCGTCATCGAGATCTAAAAAAATAACCATCGACAGCCTCGAAAACCCCTACTATTTCAAGCGCTTTATAGGCGCGAAAAGATTGATAGAGGAAGAAGAAATAAAGATCAGCGAAGCTGCAAAGGATCTAAAAGTCCTTCCGATAACAACTCAAGAATAAATCGAGAAATGAAGGCGCGGGCGCATCTTTACATCAAGGGTAAAGTTCAAGGTGTTTTTTACAGGGCATTTACACAGGAAATCGCCGATTCCCTCGGATTGACAGGATGGGTCAGAAACCTGCCCGACAGAAAAGTTGAGGCTGTTTTTGAGGGAGAAAAGGAATTGATCGAAAAAGCGGTCATAAAATGCCATGAAGGCCCTCCTTATGCGAATGTTACGGATATGGATGTAACATGGGAAAACCATCTGGAAGGCTTTAACGATTTCAGGATACGATATTAGTAAGCATGATTAATTCGTTCAAAAATAAAGTCCTTTCGGGTAATGCTATAACAAAATCAGAAGCGCTCCAGCTTGTTCAAATTCAGCCTTCAGCCTTCAGCCTTCAGCCTTTGTTCGACCTCTTCTCCTCAGCCAATACCATACGGGAAAAGTTCAGAAAAAAATACGTTGACCTTTGCGCGATCATCAACGCTAAATCAGGCGCATGTCCGGAAGACTGCTCCTACTGCGCCCAGTCCTCAAAAAGCAAAACCGATATATCGGTGTATCCTCTCGTAAAAAAAGATGTGGTTTTAGAAAAGGCAAAAGAGGCAAGGGATGCAGGGGTGAAAAGGTTTTGCGTAGTCACGAGCGGTAAGAAAACAGGCAAAAAAGAGCTTGCCGAAATAGCGTCTATGATTGAAGCTATCAGGGGCGTAGGGCTTCTTCCATGCGCTACGCTCGGACTTTTAGACAGGGATGATTTGTTATTTCTGAAAAACAGCGGGCTCGAACGCTATCACCATAACCTCGAAACATCGGAGAGGTTTTTCCCGGAAATATGCAGGACGCATACGTATTACGACAAGATAGAGACCGTAAAGGCGGCGCAATCTGCCGGTCTTTCCGTATGTTCAGGCGGAATTTTCGGCATGGGCGAGACATGGCAGGATAGAATAGACATGGCCTTTGCGGTAAAGGAACTCGATGTGGCGTCTGTGCCCATTAATTTTTTAATACCGGTCAAAGGCACATGCATGTCTGAAAAAGAATTCCTGCATCCTTTAGAAGCCCTCAAGATTATAAGCCTTTACCGCTTTATTCTTCCGGAAAAAGAGATTAGAGTTTGCGGCGGCAGGACGCAAATACTCGGCGAATTCAATTCATGGGTTTTTATGGCAGGAGCGGATTCCCTGCTCACCGGCAATTACCTGACAACCACAGGCAGAACATATAAAGACGACCTGAGACTTATAGAACAATACGGGCTAACGGTAAGCTGATTTTATTCCATTATCGCGCCATTGCCTGCCGAACTTACAAGCTTTGCGTATCTCGAAAGATAGCCCTTCTTAATCTTAGGCTTTGGTCTTTTCCATTGTGAAAGCCTTTTTTCTATCTCTTCATCCGAAATGAGCGCCTCTATCTTTCTCTTGGGAATATCTATTCTAATTCTGTCGCCATTCTTTAATATTGCAATCGGCCCGCCTTCCATTGCCTCAGGCGATACGTGGCCTATACACGGTCCCCGCGTTCCTCCCGAAAACCTTCCGTCCGTTATCAGGGCGACGGACTCGCTGAGCCCCATGCCGGCGATAGCGGATGTAGGCGAAAGCATCTCTCTCATGCCGGGGCCGCCTTTAGGTCCTTCATACCTTATAACAACAACGTCTCCTGCCTTGATATTGCCGCCCATTATAGCCTTCATTCCGGCCTCTTCGGAATCGAATGCCTTAACTGTTCCCTCAAATTTCATCATGTTTTTGCTTACCGCCGTCTGCTTTACTACAGCCCCTTGGGGCGCTATGTTTCCTTTAAGAATAGCGATCCCGCCTTCTTTATGGTAAGCATTTCCAGTAGATCTGATAACGTCTTCATCCATTATGTCCGCTTCATCGGTAATTTCAAGGATGTTCTTCCCGGAAACTGTAGGGTTCGAATTCAGCATGTCTTTCAATCTCTTCAGAACGGCGGGTATTCCGCCTGCATAATCGAGGTCTTCCATATAATGCCTGCCACCAGGGATCATATTGGCTATATGCGGTGTTTTCCTGCTCAGTTCATCAAAAACCTCAAGGGGCAGCGCTATCTCGGCATCGTGGGCTATCGCCGGTATATGCAGGACGGTGTTTGTAGAGCCGCCGAGTGCGAGATCGACCATTATCGCGTTCCGGAACGCCTTGTCGGTCATTATCTTTCTTGGGGTTATATTTTTCTTCACTGCTTTCACTATGCTCATTCCGCTCTCAAACGCAATTCTCTTTTTGTGCGCGAGCACAGCAGGCGACGTCGCGCAGCCGGGCAGGCTCATTCCAAGAGATTCGGTAACGCACGCCATAGTGTTGGCGGTATACATTCCCTGACACGATCCAGCTCCGGGACACGCGCACATCTCGAGCGCCTGCAGTTCGGCGTCCTTTATCAGTCCTTTTTTATATTTGCCCACGGCCTCGAACGTATCGCTCGTAAGGTTCAACCGCCTTCCCCTGTAATGACCCGACAGCATAGGCCCTGCGGTAACCACAATACTGGGGATATTCAACCGTGCGGCTGCCATAAGCATGCCCGGCGTTATCTTATCGCAGTTGGTCAAAAGAACAAGACCGTCGAGCTGATGCGCCTCGGCAATGGTCTCTACCATATCCGCAATCAACTCCCTCGAAGGAAGCGAGTAGCGCATGCCCTTATGCCCCATAGCTATGCCGTCGCATATGCCCGGTATGCCGAAAAAGAAAGGATAACCTCCGCCGGTGTGAACCCCTTTCTCTATAAACCTTTCGAGATCCCTCATGCCTATATGCCCCGGTATAATATCGGTAAAACTGGTGGCAACCCCGATAAAGGGCTTATTCATCTCGCTCTTGGGAATGCCTGTAGCGTAAAGAAGCGCCCTGTGCGGCATCCGCTCAAGTCCGGTCTTAATTGTTTTACTCCTCATGACAATAATATCTCCTTTCAATCGTTGTGCGTTGAGTGTGAAGCGTGCAGCGCACAACCCTAATCGCGCAACGCATTTCGCTCGACGCTTGACGCTAATTCATCGACTGGTGTTTTTTGTACTCTCGTATCAATTCCGCAATCTTGTCTTTTTTGTAAAGCTTCTCTTTCTTAATCCTGTTTATTTCTACTTCCTCTTCGGCGGTAAGGCGGGATTTTTTGTTATATTCCGACAGTTGGCTATCCAAATCTCTATGCTCCTGATAAATACGCCTGAACTCCTCATTCTCCCTTTTTAAAGCCTCTACGACATCTTCTTCCTTCATGACAGCCTCCTATAAGGGTGGGGTTTGCCCCGTTAGAAACAGGGCTTTTAACAGGGTTTACTAAGTAAATTTTACAACAAATGGGGGGAAAAAAACACTATACATTTTAATCTCTCATTTGCATTTCAACAAACACTTTCTAAAGGCTTCGAGCCATGCCCTGTCTGTATAAAATCGATAGCTATTCTTCCTTGGAAAAAAGGGTAGCAAGCATATTATAAAAGAACAGGAATATGGACATGGCCTCCACAAGGCCTGAGGCAACGGAAAGTCCTCTGTATAATGAAACCTCCGGGTTATTCATTTGCATTGTATAAAACAAAAGCATACCGATGAGCCCTATATTGGCAAGGTAAAACTGCGCCTCTCCCATCTTTACGCTTTTTAATTTTTTCCCCGCGAATCTCGGCAGTATGTGGTACCCTACGCCGTATATCATCATCGACACCCAGCCAAGCATATTAAGGTGTGAATGCACGAATTTGAGATAAAGGTACGAAGGGCTGACGAACATGATAATGCCGAAAAATGCGGCCAGTGCGAGATACGCGATGCTCATCACAATAAAGTTACTTACGAATTTTTCCATACTTTCTCCTCCTGATTTATTTATATGTTATGAAAATAATAGCTGAAAACGATGCGTATTGCTATGATTGAGGTCATATCCATAATTCGTAATAATGATGAGAGGCGCACTTCAAAAGCCTTTACTAAGTGTAGTTGCCGGTGCAACCCAAAGATTACCCTTGTCTTATTGAATAAGAAAGCAAAGTTGTAGCTCACGAGAAAGAGAATGCTGTTATGACATTTCGTATGAACAAAGGCTTTTTCAGCACGCCTCACATCCCGTTAAAATGATGGGTCGAAGGTATGGAAGGTATGGCGGAAAAGACTTTACCGACGAAATATTCAACTAACATACGCCTTCCCGTCATCCGCATCGGCGCTTTCTTATTGGGCGATTCGTTGAATATCTATGCTCTGAACGTAAACCGGCACTTGTAAAGGCTTTGAAGCCGTGCCTTTCATACCTTCGTTTATGGTTATAAAGGCGTTGAAGCGGATT
>JACREW010000140.1 GCA_016212685.1 Nitrospirota bacterium | reverse complement strand
GGAAATGGTAATGCCCGGAGACAACGTAACCATAACAGTGGAACTCATAGCGCCGATAGCGATGGAGAAGGAACTGAGGTTTGCGATAAGAGAGGGCGGAAGAACTGTGGGAGCCGGTGTAGTTACCGAGGTGCTGGAGTAAAAGGTGAACCAGAAGATCAGAATAAAATTAAAGGCTTACGATCATAGACTGCTGGATCTGTCGGTAAAAGAGATAGTGGATACCGCGCAGAGGACAGGCGCCAGGATTGCAGGGCCTATACCTCTGCCGACGAGAATAAACAAGTTCACTGTTCTCAGATCGCCGCACGTGGATAAAAAATCGAGGGAGCAATTCGAGATAAGAACCCACAAGAGGCTTATAGACATACATGATCCGACCCCCGATACCGTCGATGCATTGATGAAACTCGAACTCGCTTCGGGCGTAGATGTGGAGATAAAGCTATGACAGGTATTTTAGGCAAGAAATTGGGAATGACGCAGATATTTACCGAAGACGGCAGGATGGTCCCGGTAACCGTTGTCGAGGCAGGACCTTGCTGTGTGGTTCAAGTGAAGACGCCTGAGAAGGACGGATACGGGGCGGTCAAGATGGGATTCATCGAGATCAGGAAAGAAAAGAATGTATCAAAACCTTATGCCGGAGTATTCAAAAAGGCAGGAACTCAGGCATTCAGGATACTTAAGGAATTCCAAATGTCCGGGCTTAACGTCGGAGATATGATAAAGGCGGAAAATTTCAATAAAGGTGATATAGTGACCGTTTCCGGCGTATCGAAGGGCAAGGGATTTCAGGGCGTTATGAAGAGGCATAATTTTAAGGGCGGCCCGGATTCCCACGGTTCGATGTTTAACAGGGCGCCGGGATCCATCGGCGCAAGTTCATTTCCCTCCCGGGTATGGAGAGGCATAAGGATGGCTGGACATATGGGCAGCGAGAGGGTTACGGTGCGCAACCTCACTGTAGTGGATGTCCGTCCGGAGCAAAATATCATTCTGATTGAAGGAGCCGTTCCGGGAGCCGCAAACTCAATTTTAGAGATACTGAAGAAATAGCAGGGAGAGCATATGCTTGAGATAGAGATAAAAGACATAAATAACAACCCGAAAGGCAAAATAGGCCTCTCCGAAGACGTATTTAATAATGCCGCCTCCGAGTCGGTCGTGCATACGGCGGTAGTAAGTTATCTCGCAAACCAGAGGCAGGGAACCCATGCCACAAAGACAAGGGGCATGGTCAGAGGCGGCGGCAGAAAGCCGTGGAAACAGAAAAAGACCGGAAGGGCGAGGCATGGAAGCATAAGGTCCCCGATCTGGCCGGGCGGCGGAACGGCATTCGGGCCGCAGCCGCGGGATTACTCGGTCAAGCTGCCGAAGAATATGAAAAAGACTGCTTTATATAAGGCATTAACAATGAAGTTGAATGACGGCGAAATAGACGTGGTTGATTCTATATCTGTGGAAATGCCAAAGACAAAAGATATGTTGAAAATGCTGGGTACGCTTGGACTATCCGGGAAAAAGGTGCTTATTGTCCTTCCGGAGAAAGACAATAATGTCTTGCTCTCAGTGAGGAACATCCCGACCGTAGATGTAATCAGGGTGTCCGACCTTAATGCTTATCAAGTAGCGGCCTTTGATTGTCTGCTTTTTACTGCGGATGCCGTTTTAAAGCTGCAGGGCAATGCCGAGCCGGGTATGGAGGTCGGGGCTGTATGAAGATAATTTACGATGTAATCAAAAAGCCCCTTTTTACGGAAAAAGGCATGGATATAAAAGAGCGGGAGAATAAGGTTCTCATCGAAGTCAATCCCGGCTCTAATAAACATGAAATTAAAAAAGCGGTTGAAGATATATTTAAGGTGAAGATTGAAAAGGTAGCCACAATAAATGAAAAAGGCAAAATGAAAAAGTTCGGAAAATCCGCAGGAAGAACTCCGGACAGAAAAAAGGCTGTAATAACACTAAAAGAGGGTGAAAAACTCGACTTTATCGAGGGTGTATAATGGGAATAAGAAAATATAAACCAACGTCTCCGGGAAGGAGATTCCAGAGCTCATCGGATTACAAGGATATAACTGCAGACAGTCCGCACAAGCCGTTAGTGGGCTCTTTAAAGAAGACCGGCGGCAGGAATAATACGGGACGGGTGACCGTCTGGCAGCGCGGCGGCGGAAATAAGAGAGCATACAGGATGATCGATTTTAACCGCGATAAAATAGGGGTTCCGGCTGTTGTTAAGACTATAGAATACGATCCTAACAGGTCTGCGAGGATAGCGCTGCTGAAATACAGGGACGGCGAGCATAGATACATTCTGTCTCCTGTAGGGCTTGGTGTGGGCGATGAGGTGATGGCGGGGCCGGATGCGGAGATAAAGCCGGGCAATACGCTGCCTATACATGCCATACCCCTCGGCACTGTGATACATAATATAGAGTTAAACCCCGGACAGGGCGCGAAATTGGCAAGGACCGCCGGAGCCGCTGCGCAGGTAGTGGCCAAAGAAGGGAAATACGCTCAGATAAAGATGCCTTCCGGCGAAGTGAGATTGATTATGACTGCGTGCGTCGCAACTATCGGGCAGGTCGGAAACGTTGAACACGAGAACATATCGTACGGAAAGGCCGGCAGGAAGAGATATTTTGGTAAGAGACCCCATGTCAGGGGAGTTGCCATGAACCCGATAGACCATCCGCTTGGCGGCGGAGAAGGAAAGTCTTCGGGCGGAAGGCCGCCTTGCTCTCCGTGGGGCAAGCCTGAGGGCGTAAAAACGAGAAGCAATAAGAGAACAAAGAAATTTATCTTAAAAAGACGTAAGTAAGAGGAGGATTAAGTGCCGAGATCCTTAAAAAAAGGGCCGTATGTAGAGCCTAAGCTGATGGAAAAGATAGAGGCTATGATGAGATCGGGAGATAAAAAGATGGTCAAGACATGGTCGAGACGTTCCACTATAATGCCTGAATTCATCGGGTTTACCTTTGCCGTGCATAATGGAAGGAAGTTTATTCCCGTGTATGTCAGCGAAAACATGGTAGGGCATAAACTGGGAGAGTTCGCGCCTACGAGAACATTTAAAGGCCATTCCGGAGCTGCAAAGACAACATCGGTGAAGGGCTGATAGAGAGGATAATTTATGGAATCAAAGGCTATTTTGAAATATGCGAGGATAACGCCGAGAAAGGCGAGAAGGGTTGTAGACCTTATAAGGGGCAAGAGGGCTTCCGATGCAATGGTTTCCTTGAAATACATGCCATATCGCGGAGCAGTGATTATAGCCAAGCTCTTGAGATCGGCAATGGCGAATGCGGAACATAAGGACAGCCATGTGGATATAGATAAATTAAAAATAAAGACTGTTTTTGTAGATCATGGTCCGGTAATAAAGCGAATGGAGCCCAGGGCAATGGGCAGGGCTAATGTAATAAAGAAGAGAATGTCTCATATAACAATTATCCTGACGGAGGAGTAATGGGTCAGAAGACTAATCCAATAGGCAACAGAGTAGGAATCATCAGGACATGGGAGTCGCGATGGTTTCTGAGAAAAGGTTATGCCGACCAGCTTATCGAAGACATAAACATACGTAAACTTATCAAGGGAAAATTATTCCACGCCGGCCTTTCAAAGGTAGAAATAGAAAGACCCGGGCAGAAGTTGAAACTTATAATATATACCGCGAGACCCGGCATTATAATAGGAAAGAAAGGCGTGGAAGTAGAGAAACTCAAAAAAGAGATAGAAAATATAACCGGCAAGCAGGTATCTATAGATATAAAGGAAGTCAGAAAGCCTGAAGTTAACGCTCAGCTTGTCTCGGAGAATATCGCATTGCAGCTCGAAAAGAGGGTTGCTTTCAGAAGGGCGTTGAAGCGCGCCGTTTCATCGGCGATGAGGTTCGGCGCACTCGGCATAAAGGTTCAGTGTTCCGGAAGGCTGGCAGGGGCTGAGATAGCCCGTTCGGAGTGGTACAGGGAAGGCAGGGTTCCGCTCAGCACATTCAGGGCGGACATTGATTACGGTTTTGCGGAGGCGCGCACAACCTACGGTAAGATCGGCGTCAAGGTCTGGATATATAGCGGCGACATACTTCCGGATCAGGCAGTAATTTCGTCTTCAGGAGAATAACGTTATGTTGGCACCTAAAAAGGTTAAATACAGAAAGTTGATGAAAGGCAACATGAACGGCAAGGCATACAGGGGAGCGGAAATATCATTCGGAGAATATGGTATGAAGGCCATGGAGCCGGGCTGGATAACAAGCCGCCAGATCGAAGCGGCGAGGGTTGCCATAACGAGGGCGGCCAAGAAAGGCTGCAAGGTCTGGATACGGATATTCCCGGATAAACCTATAACCAAGAAGCCGGCAGAGACAAGAATGGGAAAGGGAAAAGGAAACCCGGAGTATTGGGTTGCGGTAGTAAAGCCTGGAAGGATTCTGTATGAGGTAGCGGGCATAAGCGAGGAGGTCGCAAAAGAGGCGTTTAAACTTGCCTCCAGAAAGCTGCCTCTTGCCGTGAGATTCATGAAAAGGGAGGAGGTCGTATCATGAAACCTTCCGAAGCGAAAGCATTATCAGCCGATGAATTAAGGCAGAAAGAAATGGATTTAAGAAAAGAGCTTTTCAACCTCAGATTTCAGCTCTCGAAAGGAGAACTGGGAAATAATATGAGGGTCAGGGCGGTACGAAAAGATATAGCGCGGGCGCTCACCGTAATTACAGAAAAAGAAAAAGGGGTATCTAAAAATGCCTAAGAAGGTTTATACGGGTAAAGTCGTCAGTGATAAGATGGATAAGACCGTGGTTGTTGCGGTTACGAGAACATTCCAGCATCCTTTGTATAAGAAGACCGTTAAGAAGATTACCAAGTTCAAGGCTCATGACGAAGAAAACAAGTGCAAGGCCGGAGATACCGTTAAGATAATCGAGAGCAGGCCTTTGAGCAAGGATAAGCGGTGGCAGGTAATTAACATTGTAGAAGGCGAGGGAAAGTAAGATGATTCAGCCGAGGAGCATTCTTGAAGTAGCGGACAATTCCGGAGCCAAAAAAGTCCAGTGCATAAGGGTGCTTGGAGGCTCCAACAGGAGATATGCCAGGCTCGGCGATATTATCGTCGTAAGCGTGAAGGAGGCAATTCCTGAAGGCAATATAAAGAAGGGCGCCGTAGCTAAGGCGGTGGTGGTCAGGACCAAGAAGGAAACCAGGAGGACCGACGGCTCTTATATACGGTTTGACCAGAATGCGGTTGTCATTATAAATAACCAGTTCGAGCCTATAGGCACAAGAATATTCGGACCGGTTGCAAGGGAACTGAGATGGAAGGAATTCATGAAGATCATATCCCTTGCCCCCGAGGTTCTGTAGGAGGATATAGCGTGGGTTTAAGGATTAAAAAAGGAGATACGGCTGTTGTGCTTTCCGGCAGGAACAAAGGAAAGAGCGGAAGGGTTCTGTCCGTATTGCCGTCCAAGGGAAAAGTTATTATACAAGGCTTGAATGTAGTCAAAAAGCATATGAAGCCCAGCAAGAAATACACGCAGGGTGGAATTATAGAAAAGGAAGCGCCGATACACGTATCGAATGTTATGCTCGTATGTCCTAAATGCAGCAAGCCCACAAGGATAGCCGCTGCGGTCATTGACGACGGGAAAAAACTCAGGACATGTAAGAAGTGCAAGGAGGTTATAGACCAATAATGGCACCGAGGCTGAAGGAAAGATATATAAAAGAGATAGTGCCTGCTATAATGAAGGAATTTTCATATAAAAGCATCATGCAGGTTCCGAGGCTCCAGAAGGTGGTTGTTCACGTAACCCTTGGCGAAGCTACGCAGAATATCAAGGTTCTCGATGCGGCCGAGCGGGAACTTGCCGCCATCACCGGACAGAAGCCTCTTATTACAAAATCCAAGAAGGCGATAGCCGGCTTTAAACTCAAACAGGCCGTTCCCCTCGGATGTAAAGTCACCCTCAGGGGCGAAAGGATGTACGAATTCATGGATAGGCTGATAAGCGTCGCACTGCCGAGAATAAGGGATTTTAAGGGGCTTTCGGGAAAGTCTTTTGACGGCAAGGGAAATTACACCTTTGGTTTGAAAGAGCAGTATATATTCCCTGAAATAGACTATGACAAGGTCGAGATGGTGCACGGCCTCGATGTTACAATATGCACTACCGCAAAGACGGATGAAGAATGCAAGGCATTGATGGGACGCATGGGAATGCCTTTCAGAAAATGATTGAGCGATTCCCTGAAAAGCGGCAAGACTTTTCGGGACTTCAGCAAGGAGGAGTTTGTGGCAAAGACATGCATAATAGAGAAATCTAAGAGGCCGCCCAAGTTTAAGGTCAGAGCTCACAACAGGTGCAAGGTATGCGGCAGGCCGAGGAGTTATATAAGGCAGTTCGGCCTTTGTAGGATTTGTTTCAGGACGCTCGCCCTTAAGGGACAGATACCCGGGGTAACAAAATCGAGCTGGTAACGCGATGAAGGGGCTTCGGCTTTTCATCGGATACAGGATATAAGATTTAGGAGGCTAAATGCTAACCGATCCAATTGCAGATATGTTGACCCGCATAAGGAATGCGATCCTTATAAAGAGCGAAAAGGTCGATATCCCTGCTTCCAAAATGAAAGTGGAGATAGCGAAGATATTGAAGGAAGAGGGGTTTATAAAATCGTATAAAATTATCAAGGATAAAAAGCAAGGGATATTAAGGATTGCCCTGAAATATGCGCCCGAAAGCGGGTCGATTATATCGGGATTGAAGAGAATAAGCAAGCCCGGCAGAAGGGTATACGTCGGTAAGAGCGAAATACCTAGGGTGATGGGCGGAGTCGGGGTGGCAGTTATCACTACGCCTAATGGAATATTAGGCGATAAAGAGTGCCGCAGGGAAGGCGTAGGCGGCGAAGTGCTATGTTATGTGTGGTAAGGAGAGATAACAGATGTCGAGAATAGGAAAACAGCCTATAGCAATACCTCAGGGCGTGAATGTCGAGATAAAGAAAGACGTTGTCAAGGTAAAAGGGCCTAAGGGTGAAAACAGTTATTCAATCCCCCAAAGAATAAAAGTTTCCATGGCCGATAATAATATATTGGTCGAGCGGTTATCCGACATGAAGGAAGACAGGGCTCTTCACGGCCTTGCGCGCAGCCTGATGTCGAACATGGTGAACGGCGTATTCAAGGGGTACGAGAGGGTGCTCGAAATAATAGGCATCGGATACAGGGCGCAGGTGAAAGGGAACAGGATATTATTTACGCTCGGCTATTCCCATCCGGTTGAATTCGAGCTTCCTGCAGGCGTTGCCGCAAAGGCCGATGAAAAGCAGACTACTATTACCCTCAGCGGAATAGACAAACAGCTTTTGGGACAGGTTGCTGCCAACATAAAGGAACTTAGAACGCCGGATGCGTATAAGGGTAAAGGCGTCAGGTATGCCGGCGAGCGGATCAAGCTTAAGGCAGGCAAGACAGGCAAGAAGTAGAGGAGGATATCGGTGAATATAAAGGAATCGGCACGGAAGAGAAGACACGCGAGATTGAGGAAAAAGGTATTCGGCACTGCCGAGCGGCCGAGGCTCAGCGTTTGCAGGAG
>JACREW010000143.1 GCA_016212685.1 Nitrospirota bacterium | reverse complement strand
GATCGGCGATGTGCCGCAAATAGATTTCCTGCCGCAGGGCATACACTCCGAAAGGGGCTGGATCAAGGTTAACGACAATTACCAGACCTCGGACGTAAAGGTATTCGCCATCGGAGACGTAACAGGACTCGGGCTCATAACTCACGCCATCGGGCATGGAAGACTCGCAGCGGAAAATATACATTACCTCGTAAGCCACGCGCCGAGATTCCCGGAAATCAAGCAGGTCATCCCTTACGAAAGGATAAAGACCGAATACTATGACGTATGCAAGGGAGATTTCTCTCCCGAAGCCGACGCGAATAAATGCATGTCGTGCGCCGCATGCCGCGACTGCCGGATGTGCGAGACAACATGTTACTGGGGAGCTATAAGCAGGGTCGAGCATAAAGACGGCTCTTACGAATATGTAGTAGATGAAAATCTGTGCATAGGCTGCGGATTCTGCGCGGGCATCTGCCCCTGCGGCGTCTGGGAGATGGTGGAGAACGTATAAGCCTAATCTTAATTCGGGGCGTGGCTCAGCTTGGTAGAGCGTTCGGTTCGGGACCGAAAGGTCGGAGGTTCAAATCCTCTCGCCCCGACCATTTACTCTAATGAAATATAAACCCAGATGAAGAAGTATCTCAAAAGATTGCTCGCGGCAAACAAGCAATTCATACTGCGTGAAGCGCTTGAGGTCAAGGGCTTCATGCAACTGCTTATGAAACACCGGAATACAGGAGAAAAATGGACGACCGACGAAAAAAAAAGAATTAAAACGCACCTTAAAAACATATCGAAGGTCGTCCCTGCATTGATTATCTTCTTGCTCCCCGGCGGCTCGCTGCTCCTGCCGTTTTTAGCCGAGGTCCTCGACAGGAGAACGGAAAACAGGGCGTAGCCGCGGCTCAAAAACTGGATTTAGAAACAAAGCAAATGTTATTATTACAAATTCCAGCCCCCTTAGCTCAGTAGGATAGAGCACAGGTTTCCTAAACCTGGGGCCGCAAGTTCGAATCTTGCAGGGGGCACCAAATTTATCTTGATCCGACCGCTATTTCGCTAATGCTTTTCCCCTTACCTTTTCGGCAAGCCATACCTTGATAAGAGACTGATAGGGCACATCCTTTTTGTTGGCCTCGATCTTTATGTCTTCAAGCAGAGACACCGGCAATCTCAGCGATATTGATCTTGTGGAAAGCTTAAGGTTAGGGAATTTCGCCTTTACCGCCTTTGACCAATCAAGGTATTCGGTTGTATCGTGAGTCGCCCAAAATTCACGCTCTTCCTCTTCGGATTTAAATTTAGGTATGGGCTTAAGCTTTTTTTTGTTCATAAATACTCCTTTCTTTTCTGTCGGCATCGCGGCGGATATTACGCGAATCCTTGTGTCCTGTTCCCTCAATGTGAAACTTACATGCAATATTCGTCCCTCGTTTGTACTACCTATAGCATGATAGCGCTTTTCTCCTTGGCTATGCTTTTCATCCGCTAACAGCAATAGAGGCTCGTTTGTAAATATCTGCTCCGCCTCCTGAAAATGAATACCATGTTTTTCGTTTTTGTGAATGTTGCCCTTATCCCATTGAAAGCCTTCTATCTTCTGGAAGTCAAACATTAATTGTATATTACAACAATATACACAGCAAGTTAAATTGATGTTATATAATGCCGCAGGTTCGAATCATCTATGGGGCACTTAAATCCTCCTTCATTTGCAAAAAAATTGACTATGCAAAGTCTTTGCACGCTTTTTGGAAGGAATAGTAAGGAAGAAATATTTTTGAGGTCAGAGAACGCCACGAATTACGGGGAGGTTTCCTGCCAATCCCGTGAATGAGGTTGTTAAGCTTATTTACAGTTTGCCTCTATTTGTTTCATCTTTGCTCTTTTTTTAAGTAAATTATTTTTCCCCTCAGAGGTCAACCCAAGCCCAATAATACACATTTGATCAAAGCATTTTTTTGTTAATTTTGTATTGGGTTTTCCTTTCTTGTCATAGCATTCAAGTTCGCCCAAATCAACTGCCGCCATACATTTAAATTCTCGGATGATCTTCTTAGCTTCTGCTTTTTTGTTCAGTTTGCACAGCGCTTCCACAAGTTCAACGTTCAACTCATAATTAGGTGCCTCATGTATTGAAACCGATAAAGCTTCCTTGAATTCATATGCTGCTTTTTCGTATTGTTTAGCCTTTAGTGCCTTATTTCCTTCACATTCATGACGGAAATATTCTGCTGGAATACCATCGCCTGAATCTTTAAAGTTTTGGCAATCTTGAGCATTCACAATTGAAGCTAACATTAAGAATAAAAATCCGATTATGTATTTCATTTTCTTTTCTGGCTTAATATTCTCTTTTAAGTTTATCCCACATTTTATAGCATTATAAACCAAGACAGGGGGAGAATCAAGAATTCGAATTTGCATGGGAAATATCATTGAAAATAAGCCGGTTATGCAGCTTTTTGTTCCGATTACGTCAGTCATGCCGAAGCGGTATAAATTACTTAAAAGTTTAACATCCATGTGCAGCTTCAATATGGATCTTCAGGCCAAGCGCTCTAACCACCTTTAGCACAGTAGCGAACTCCGGATTGCCGTCAGGAGAAAGCGCCTTGTAAAGGCTTTCGCGCCCCAGTCCGGTTTTGCGCGCGATCTTTGTCATGCCCTTGGCGCGGGAAATATTACCCAATGCTGCGGCTATTACTGCCGGGTGTCCGTCCTCAAGAGCGGCCTCCAAATAAGCGGCCATGTCTTCCTCTGTTTTGAGGTATCTCGCCTGGTCATAAGGGCGAGTTTCAATTTTCTTGCGTGCCATACCGGCCTCCTATAAATTTCGCGCTAACTCCAGCGCAGTTTTAATATCCTTATCCTGCGTGCTCTTATCTCCTCCAGCCAGCAGGATCACCAGTTTCTGTCCCCTCTGCGCAAAATACACCCTGTAGCCCGGTCCGTAATCAATGCATAGTTCTGAGACGCCCTCGCCTACAGGCTTGACATCGCCGAGAAGTCCGAGTTGCAATCGATCGATGCGTGTCTGGATACGGGCGCGTGCCTTGCGGTCGCGCAGAGCAGCAAACCATCGGGAGTATACTTCAGTCTCTCGAATGGTTATCATAGTTGTATTGTATTCCAAAGGATACAAAAAAGCAAATAGATTTTACAGGATAATATCATTGAATTTTCGCCGATTGTTCGGCTTTTTATTTTGATTTTGCAGCTTAGATAACCTCTTCGACATTTACGTCGCCGCCATTTTTACAACCGTCCTTCCCCGACGCAGCCATGAAGATCACTTCAGCCACTTCCTGAGGAGGCCGTCCCTGATAGCCTGAGAGGCGCGTTGCGGTCATATCCGGGTTCACGCAGCAAATCCTCAAACGCGGGTATTCGAGAGCGAGACCCTGCGTGAATCCCCTGACGCCGAACTTCGATCCGCAGTATACCGTCATCTCATCGTAGGCCGTCTTTCCGGCAACGCTCGCTATATTGATGATCCCTTTTCTCACTATCGGGAGAAAGGCGTTTGTCATTTTAATCAAACCCTCAAGATTCGTCCGTATCTGGCGCTCTATATGCTTTGTTGTTTGTTCCTTGAACGGGATAAAAAAACCGATACCGGAGAAAAGAAAGGGGACAGGCTACTTTTTAGTTGCATATGCATCGGTTAGGCAAAATTATGCCCGCTTATCGGCGTAATGTCAGAATTAACACCGTCAAATAAAAAAGAGGATTCTTGCGAATCCTCTTCTATAGAAAATTCATCTTTTAGTTACTTACAATTCTTAGAGTCCTCCGAACCCTTTTGGGGAACCGCTCAGGTAGGGACGCCGAGCTTCGGTAGTATAACCTTTTGTAAAAGCACCCACACTGCGATTATTCCGATTACTACGAGAATATCGCTCATTCGGCCTTACTCTCTTTTTTATCCTCTTTTTTAACGCCTTTATTGCCTGATTTCGCCTTTATATCTTCATAATCAATGAACTCTATAATGGCCATAGGCGCGCGGTCATTAACCCTCTGCCTTGTCTGCACTATCCTCAGATAGCCGCCGTTCCTGTCGGCGAACCTCGGCGCCACATCCGAAAAAAGCTTCGCGACAACGGCCCTGTTCGGGATATAGGACATCACCATCCTCTTTGCATGGAGATCTCCGCGCTTGCCGAAGGTAACCATTTTCTCGGTTATTCCCTTAATCGCCTTTGCCTTTGCGAGGGTTGTCTCTATTCTCTGGTGCTCTATGAGCGACGACACAAGCCCCCTCAGCAACGCCTTCCTCTGGTTTGCGTTTCTATTGAAATTACTGCCCGCCACTTTATGACGCATGTTTGCCTCCTCTACTTCCTGCCGGCTGTCTCATCAGTCTCTATCCTCATGCCGAAGCCTAAGCCCATTCCCACGAGTATTTCCTTGATCTCGTTCAGCGACTTGCGCCCGAAGTTCTTCGTCCTGAGCATCTCGTACTCGGTCTTTTGAACGAGGTCGCCGATGGTCTTTATATTAGCGTTCTTCAAACAGTTGTACGCCCTTACCGACAATTCCAATTCGTCGATGTTCCTGGAAAGATTCTCGTTTAAAGCGGGGTTGGCTGTAACCGTAACCATAGAGGATGAGGCCTCTTCATCGGATTCCGGCTCTTCGATAAAAATAAGCAGATCGAAGTGATCCATGATTATGGATGCGGCATCGCTCACCGCCTTTTCCGGGG
>JACREW010000134.1 GCA_016212685.1 Nitrospirota bacterium | reverse complement strand
GGCGGGATAAGTTCGCACAGATAAGTTATGTCGCTTACCTCTTAATAGAAGGCTCCATGATAGGGGTCTTCTGCAGCCTCGACCTGTTTTTGTTTTATATCTTTTGGGAGGCCATGCTCATACCGATGTATCTGCTCATAGGAGTATGGGGAGGGCCGAACAGAGTTTATGCCGCAATCAAATTTTTTCTCTATACATTAGTGGGCAGCCTGCTTATGCTTGTCGGCATCATCGTGCTTTATATCAGTACGGGGATGTCATTCGACATACTCCGAATGATGACGACGAACTATCCATATAATATGCAGATCATATTATTTTGGGCATTCTTTGCGGCATTTGCCGTAAAAGTGCCTATGTGGCCCGTTCACACATGGCTTCCTGACGCGCATACAGAGGCGCCTACGGCAGGGAGCGTAATACTTGCCGGGATATTGATAAAGATGGGCGCGTACGGATTTCTGAGATTCAGCATGCCCTTGTTCCCGGAGGCCGCAAAGGCAATGGCGCCTGCAATGATGATACTCTCCGTCATAGCGATAATCTACGGCGGCATCATCTGTCTCGGACAGACCGATCTGAAAAGACTCATCGCATACAGTTCGGTTAGTCATATGGGATTCGTAACGCTCGGAATCTTTGCGTTGAACACGCAGGGCATTCAGGGCGGCATACTGCAGATGATAAATCACGGCATTATAACCGGCGCGCTGTTTTTATGCGTGGGAATGATATATGACAGGACGCATACGCGGCAGATATCCGACTATGGAGGCGCGGCAACGATATTGCCGGTGTATGCGGCGTTCTTTATGGTGTTCACTCTGGCATCCGTAGGCCTTCCTGGAACGAACGGATTCGTAGGCGAATTTCTCATAATCTTAGGCGGATTCGCCGCGTCAAAGATACTTGGAGTTTTAGCGGCAACCGGAATAATCATAGGGGCCGCTTACATGCTCTGGCTTTACCAGAGGATGTTCTTCATGGAGACCGGTTCGAAGGTGCAGGGACATAATGATATAGATATGCGGGAAATGCTCACCCTCGTTCCGCTGATAATACTCGTTTTCTGGATAGGAATATATCCGAACACATTCTTAAGCTTTATGGACGCATCGGTTCAGAACCTTATAAACAGGGTCAATGCGGCGGGAGCAGCGCAAACGGCGCAGCAGGCTATCGAGGTGATGAGATGATGAACATACCATTCCCGGACCTGACCCCGGCAATGCCCGAAATCATAATAATCTTTACGGCAACTGCCCTCTTAATGTTGGAGTTGATATTCAAAAATAAGAACATAATGGCTCTTATAGGCGTAGCCGCCGCGGCAGCGGTTATTTACATCATTCCTATGAGCGTCGGGCAAACCTTCGGCGGCATGTTCGTAAGCGACATGTACAGCTCGTACTTCAAGTTCATATTCATGATCAACCTCATGCTCACCATACTCATCTCCATGAGGTATATACAAAGACAAAAAGCGGAATACGGCGAATACTACAGCCTGCTGCTCTTTGCCACAGCCGGCATGATGCTCATGGCATCAGCAAAAGACCTTATAATCCTATATCTCGGACTGGAACTGATGGCATTAAGCACATATATATTGGCAGGGATAAAGAGACACGACATAAAATCCAATGAAGCTGCTATAAAATATTTCCTCCTGGGGGCATTCTCCTCTGCATTGCTTCTATACGGCATAGCGCTCATATACGGGCTTACGACAACCACAGACCTGTACGGCATAGCCCAGCATCTCAGATACCAGGAGGTTTCGACCACCCTGCTTCTCGGCATGGTGCTTACGGCAGCAGCGTTTTTGTTCAAGGTAGCGGCAGCTCCTTTTCATATGTGGGCGCCCGATGTATACGAAGGCGCACCCACATCCGTAACAGCCTTTATGTCCGTAGGGCCCAAGGCCGCAGGCTTCGCTGTCATAGGAAGGGTATTCTATATCGCCTTCGGGCATATGTATGCGGACTGGAGCGTTATACTTATAGGCGTGTCGATACTCACGATGGCGGTAGGCAACATATTAGCCCTCGTGCAGACGAACATAAAAAGGATGTTGGCCTACTCATCCATAGCCCACGCAGGATATATGCTTATCGGAATAATATCCGGAACAAACGAAGGGCTGATGTCAACGATAACGTATTTGCTCATTTACGCCTTCATGAACATCGGAGCCTTCGCCATAATAATACTCCTTGAAAAAGGAGAAGAACTCAAAGACTATGAAGGCCTCGCAAAGAGCCGGCCTCTGGTGGCGGCATTAATGCTCGTATTCATGTTCTCACTTACGGGTATACCTCCAACAGCAGGGTTTATAGGAAAATTCAATCTCTTCATGGCAGCCGTTAAGGCGGGATATATCTATCTTGTGGTAATAGCCGTAATCTTCAGCGCTAGATCCGCGTATTACTATCTGAGGGTGGTAATGAACATGTATATGAAGGAGATGAAGCAAGAGGCCGCCATAAACCTGTCCCCGTCATTAGGCATTGCAATACTGATTACCGTAGTGATGGTATTCCTCATCGGGATAATGCCGTCGGTAGTGATAGGGTAGCTATACTTTTCTGAATTGTTACCGAAAGGAGGCATGACATATGCCTCCTTTTTATTTTATGTTGCATTCTCCTCTGAAAACCATTAATATCTTAAAAAACGGAGGCGACGAGGCATATGGAAAACATCGATCAGGAAAAGATGATAGAGATACTCAAGAAGGTGTCGTTTTTCAGCGGATTCACAGGCGAAGATCTGAAACTGATATCCGGCTTCATGCAGTGGATAAGATTTGAGGAGGGGGATATTATTATTAAAGAGGGAACAATAGAAAAGACATTTTTTCTTATCATTAAGGGCAAGGTATCTATTAAAAAGAAGACATGGCTCGGATCTCTCAAGAGGGCTATTGATATGATCTCAGCGGGACAGATATTCGGGGAAATGGCATTTATAACAGGCAAGCCGAGAACTGCCGATATCATAGCCGAGGAAGAGACCTATGTGCTTAGATTCAACGCAGAAGATGTGCTGAAAGATGAGAGTAAATACGCGCATATCCTCGTAAAATTTTATAAAAAGTTCGCCGAAGCCCTCTCGGAACGGCTTGCAAAAGCGGATAGGGAACTCGTTAACCTTTCGATGTGATGGGAAAGCTGTTTTTGTCCGATGAGCAAAGAGGCATTGAACTTTTTCCGCCTTTGCTGCCGATAAATCTCCTCAATGCGAGAGAGCATTCCTCGCAAAACTCTTTCTGCACATCTATTGAAACTTTTCCCATGTCATTCTTCACTTCCTTTAAACGCCTTTTGAACGAGCCGTATTCTTTTGGCGAGTTCGCGCACCGCGTCCGTCATTGACATCTCTCTGTCCGTCAGATCTCTCACAAAACTTGCCTTTGCAAGTTCGCTTATCACATGCTCGGTCGGTCCCGATACGTCGCAGATATTCGCGCCTTCCTGCATCTGCTGAGTTATGCAGTCTTCTATCTGTTCCGGAGCAAATTTTTTTGCAAGTTTCCGTATTTCGCGTATGTGTATTTCTTGTTTTTCCATATCTAATTAATAACATAAAAATTTTTCAGTTGCAATGAAAATAAAAAATAATTTTTCATCAAAAAATTTACATAAGATGTTATCGGAGTCGTCGAAGAAAAATTTTTTTGGCGGGAGCGTGTGGGAATCGAACCCACCCTGCCGCCTTTTGGGCGGCAACACCGGATTTGAAGTCCGGGAGGGACACCAGAACCCTATGCGCTCCCATGCCTACATAATACTTGATTTGCGGGCATGAAAGCAACTTTCATTTTTTGCTGATATCGTTGTCTGCTTTTTTGTTTGTATTATCGGTCCGTTAATTTAATATGCGGTTTAAAAAATTTTATGAATTTTTACGATAAAATTTCTTGAAGTTTTTGAAATTAATACTGTATTATGTATAAAATTTAAAAAATCCATAAGGAGGATTGGAAATGGCAACAGCAAAGAAGGCAGCTCCGAAGAAAGCGGCGGCAAAGAAAGCAGCTCCGAAGAAAGCGGCGGTAAAGAAAGCAGCTCCGAAGAAAGCGGCGGTAAAGAAAGCAGCTCCGAAGAAAGCGGCGGCAAAGAAAGCTGCAAAGAAATAAATTTATATAGATAATGCTTTGCAAAAGAGAGGCTCCGCGCGTCGCGCGGAGCCTCTCTTTTTTTTTTATTCGAATTCTTGCCTAATGCCTTGCCCAAATGGTATTTTAAAAAGTGAACCTTTCTTCCTTCCAGAAACCAAGCCGTTACATAGACAGCGAGCTTAATTCATACCGGAAAGATTTTCGTGAAAAAAAAATCTTCGACTACGTGCGTATCGCATTGTGCTTTCCCGACACATACGAAGTCGGCATGTCGCATCTCGGTCTTAAGATACTTTACGACATTATAAACATTTCTCCTTACGCCTCCGCGGAAAGGGCGTTCTCTCCGTGGACCGACCTCGAAGAATATATGAGGAGAAACGGCATTATTCTTTCTTCTCTCGAATCGAACACGCCGCTCAAGGAATTCGACATTGTCGGTTTCAGCCTGCAGTACGAACTTTCGTATACGACCGTTTTGAACATGCTTCATCTCGGAGGCATTCCTTTGCGTGCGCATGAGAGGGCGGATTCCGGAAAATTCTTTCCGCTTGTCATAGCGGGAGGGCCGTGCACGGTTAATCCGGCGCCTATGTCGGAATTTATCGACATATTTCTTGTGGGCGACGGAGAAGAAGCGATGCCTGAATTGATAGATGTCGCGAGGCGCTGGAAATCCGGCGGCGATGGCAAAAGGGAATCGCTTCTTAACGAGATCGCAAAGCTGAAAGGTTTTTACGTCCCGCGGTTTCATGGTAAGGAAACAGTGATAAAGAAAAGATTTGTAGACGACCTCGATAAAGCCCATTATCCTATTAAGCCTATTGTGCCTTATATGTCCATCGTCCATGACAGGGTAAATATAGAGGTTTCGCGCGGATGCACAATGGGATGCAGGTTCTGTCAGGCGGGAATGATTTATAGGCCGCTCAGAGAGAGGAGTCCCGAGAATGTATTGCGCATCGCTGAGGAGTCGTTGAAAAATACGGGTTACGATGAAGTATCGTTCACGTCTTTAAGCGCCGGAGATTATACGCATCTCCTTCCAGTGGTGAAAGAGTTCAACAGGAGATTCGGCCCGTCGAGGATAGCTCTCTCGCTTCCGTCTTTAAGGGTCGGTTCGGTAAACCGCGAAGTATTAAAGGAGATAAGGTCTGTGCGTAAGACCGGTTTTACCATGGCGCCGGAGGCGGCCACGGATCGATTGAGGGGCGTGATAAACAAGGACTTCGGAGAGGAGGATTACGAGCGCGCGCTCAGGGCGCTTTTTGAAGAGGGGTGGCTCAGCCTCAAGCTTTATTTTATGATAGGACTTCCTACTGAAACGGATGAGGACATAGAGGCGATTCGCGCAATGGCGCTGAAGGCCCTGCATACGGCGAAGAAGAATACGGGCAGATTCGTGAATATAAGCATAACCGTTTCTCCTTTTGTGCCGAAGCCGCATACGCCTTTTCAATGGTGCGGCCAGATAAGTTTTGAAGAGATAAAACGCAAACAAAAGTATTTAAGGGCCGCGCTCGGCGAAAAGAAGTTCAAATCCAAATGGCATAACGAAGATATGAGTTTCCTTGAGGCCGTATTCGCGAGGGGAGACGAGAGGTTGTCTTCGCTCATAGAAAAGGCATGGGAGGCCGGGTGCAGATTGGACGGATGGTCAGAGACGTTCGATTTAAATAAATGGCTCGATGCGATGGATAAAACCGGCATTGACGGTTTCGCGTACGCGCGGAGGGCATTGGATAAGAATGAAATATTGCCATGGGATAATATAGACATCGGAATCAAAAAGGATTTTCTGCTCAGGGAATATGAAAACGCGATGTCGTGCGCCATGACCCCTGATTGCAGGAAGGTCTGCGTTGCGTGCGGGCTCTCTTGTAAACAAACGGAGAATCGGGGAATCGGAGAGTCGGGGACGGATGGAATTACTGAAGCCTTCGTTTCACCTATTCGTCCGTTCGCCGATTCTCCCGATCATAAAATAAGGATTCGGGTTCAATTCTCAAAGACCGGCGGGCTTCGCTATCTGTCGCACCTCGAGCTTGTTACCGCCGTTTTGCGCGGATTGAGAAGGGCGTCGGTGCCTGTTGATTTCTCTAAAGGGTTCCATCCCTCGCCGAAGGTTTCTTTCGGCCCCCCTTTAAATGTCGGTATAGCAGGTGAGAAAGAATATTTTGATATGGAGGTTTTCAGCCCCTTTGATATAAAATCCTATATGGATGCGATAAATAACACCATGCCCGACGGGATCAAAATCGGCAGGATGGAGTTTATCCCTAAAGATGCGGAATCATTGAACAGCTTTGTAAAGAGGTATGAGTATAGGGTCAAGGGACACGAAACCTCGTTACTCGTTACTCGTTACTCGTTACTTGAATCTCCTCTTATCGTTCAGCGTGAAGAAAAGGACGTTGATATAGCGCCGTGCATAGAGCATGTAAGTTTTGACAGAGAGGAGAATTCGGCCCGATTGGTGCTTGCGGATACGGATGCCGTTAAAGCGAGGATCGGAGAAGTTGTTCATGCGGTATTCGGAATGAAGATGACGGAACTGGAAATAACGAGAACGGCTATTTACGGAATGAATGAGAAAGGATGGATTGAACCGTTATGACAAGCGAAATCGTAATTAACGCGACAAGGGAAGAGAGCAGGGTTGCGCTCCTCGAAGGCGGGCAGGTCGTAGAACTGTATATGGAAAGGAAAAGGGACGCGAGCCTTGTCGGCAATATATATAAAGGAAAGATCATAAAGGTGCTTCCCGGAATGCAGTCAGCGTTTGTCGATATAGGCCTTGAAAAGGCAGCCTTCCTTTATGTGGCGGACATAATGACCGAAATGGAGGAATATTATACCGCTTTTCTTGATAATGGAACGGAACGGCTTGATCTGTATCCGAAGACTGCCGAAGAGCATTTATCCATAGAAGAAGTTATACAGGAAGGTCAGGAGCTTTTTGTTCAGGTGTCGAAAGATCCGATAGGCACAAAGGGGGCGCGTGTTACATCATATATCACCCTGCCCGGCAGGTATATTGTCCTTATGCCTAATGTGGAACATGTGGGTATATCGAGAAGGATAGAGGACGAGGATACACGCACGCGGCTTAAGGCGATCGCCGCCGAAATAAAACCCAAAGGGTTCGGGCTTATAGTGAGGACCGCGAGCGAAGACGCCACTATCGATGAAATAAAACGCGATCTCGAATTTTTGCTCCTCTTGTGGGAGAATATACAAAAGAAAAAAGAGAAGGTATCCGCTCCATGTCTTATTTACAGCGACCTCGATCTGGCATTCAGGAGCGTGAGGGATTTTATGGGACATGACGTGGAAAGGCTTATTATCGATTCCCGCGAGGAATACGAGCGCGTAAAGGAATTTGCCGGCGCATATTTTTCGATTCTCGACAGGATAGAAATGTATGAAGGCAAGGAACCCATATTCGACGCGTTCGGCATAGAGCTCGATATATCGAGGGCGCTGGGCAGGCGGGTGTGGCTTAAATCCGGCGGGTATATCGTTATAGACCAGACCGAGGCGATGACGGTCATAGACGTGAATACCGGTAAATTCGTTGGAAAGGAGAGTCTGGAAGACACGATATTGAAGACCAACCTCGAAGCGGTAAAGGAGATAGCATACCAGATAAGGCTCAGAAATCTCGGCGGGATAATCATCATAGACTTTATCGATATGGAAAAATTGGAGAACAGGGAAAAGGTCTCCAACGCGTTCTCCGACGCGATGAAGAAGGACAGGGCGAAGAATACTATCTACAATCTTTCGGAACTCGGCATCATACAGATGACGAGAAAGCGCGTGAGGGAAAGCCTCGGACGCGTCCTGTGCGAGCAGTGTCCTTACTGCGAGGGCAAGGGGTTTGTAAAATCCGCAAGGACTGTGGCCTATGAGATATTCAGAAAACTAAAGAAGATGAACCTTCCCGCTGATACCGCCGTTATGATAAAGGCCAATCCGTCGGTGGCGGATCTTCTTTCGGACGAGGAGCGGCTCGGCATCGAGGACATAGAAAATATATACGGCATCAAGGTTATAGTGAAGGGCGATGCCGCACTCCATCAGGAGAATTGCGAAATTACGGTGTTATGAATGATAAGTTTGAAAAGCTGCTCTCCATTCTCAAAGATATGCGGTCTGTTGTGCTTGCCTTTTCGGGCGGCGTAGACAGCACGTTCCTTTTGAAGGCCGTAAAAGAGTCCGGCATACGGCATCTCGCAGTTACAGGATATTCCGAGACAATGCCTGAAAGCGAATTGAGATCTGCCGAAGATACGGCTAAAACTATCGGCGCGGCTCACATGGTAATCAAGAGCGATGAGATGTCAAACCCGGAATTTACCGGAAACCCCAGGAACAGGTGCTTTCACTGCAAGGATGAGCTTTTCTCCAAGCTTTTGAATATAGCCGCGGAAAAAGGTTTTAACCACGTGGTAGACGGGAGCAATGCCGACGACCTTTCGGACTGGCGTCCCGGAAGACATGCGGCTATTAAGCACGGAGTGCGAAGCCCTCTGATAGAAGCGGGATTTTCAAAGGATGATATCAGGGAATTATCAAAGGAGATGGGACTTCCGACATGGTCAAAGCCCGCGTCTCCATGCCTGTCTTCCCGATTTCCTTACGGAGTTGAGATCACGAAAGACGCGCTTAAGAGGGTCGAACTTTCCGAGGAGTTTTTAAAAGGATTAGGTTTCAATGAACTGCGGGTGAGGAGCCATAATGACATTGCGCGGATTGAGATAAAGTCCGGCGAGATCGACAGGATGCTGGAGAAAGAAATGAGGGAGGCTGTCGCGCATCAGCTTAAAAAATTCGGATTTAAATATGTTGCCGTAGATATGGAAGGATTCAGAAGTGGAAAACTCAACGAATAGTGCCGCATCGCTTCCGTGTGTAAGATGCGGAAGCTGCAAGGCTCTTTGTCCCACATACGCGGAGGACGCGACCGAGCGCATGAGCGCGCGCGGCAGGGTCGTCTTAATGGAAAAATTCCGGGATGGAGAGTTAGCGCCTTCAAAAAAACTGGAAGACGCGCTTTTCGGCTGCGTGCTCTGCGGAGCCTGCGACAAACTCTGCCCCCTCGGAGTAAGCGTAACTGACGCGATATGCGACGCGAGGGAGAGACTCAGCAGTTCGAATAAAAAGAGAAGGATTTTAAATTTTATCGCAAAGGCCGGCTTTAAAAGGACTCCTGAGACATTCAAAATCTTTAAATTCATCGAGGGCATGGGCGAAATAGTTCCGATCTTCAAAGTAAAACCCTTTAAAACTATAAGGACAATGGGGCTGAGATTTCAGGATGCGGCGCTGAGGGAAGGCATGTCCATATTCAAGGTATCCAGACCGAAAGGGAGGATCGCGGTATTCTCGGGATGCACCGCCAATTTTCTTTATCCCTCTATGGGAATGGCCTTAATAGAGAGCCTGAATATGATGAATTATGAAGTCGTTTTGCCCAAGGGAGAGGTTTGCTGCGGCGCGCCGCTGATGGGACTCGGCCTGAAAGATGATGCCGCTGAAATGGCGGAGAGGAATTTGGCGAGCTTTAAAAAACTCAATGCGGAAGCGGTTGTGAGCCTCTGCCCGACCTGCGTGCATTTTATTAAAAACGAATACAAGAAACTTGCCGGAGAGTCTATAGACATAGCGATGGAAATATCGCAGTTCTTGAGTTTGGAGTCGGGAATCGGAAGTTCGGGGCCGGTTAACTCGAAACTCAAAGCTAAAAACTCGAAACTCCGCGTGGTTTATCACGACCCGTGCCATTCGTTATACAATCTGAATGCAGGTCCGGAGCCGAGGGAGATATTGAGGTCTATAGGATTCAATGTTGTAGATTCATCCGGCGGCTGCTGTGGATTCGGCGGCTCGTTTAGGTTATTATATCAGGATCTGTCTGAAGGCATTCTCGGACAGAGGATTGAGGATTATAAGAAGGCGGACATGATAGTGACGTCATGCCCGAACTGCATACTCCAGCTCAGAAGCAAAATAAAGGACAAACCAGTAAGGCATATTGCCGAGGTTATAAAAGAATCCATAAAGGGAGACGGAAGATGAAGCACAGCAATCTCGAAATACTTACCCCTCAGGGAACCGGGGACGGCGATAAGCCGCAGAAGATGAGGATGAATAAAAGGACAAGCTGCATACGATGCGGCAAGTGCTGCAGCGAGAGCAGCCCTTCCTTAATGAAAGAGGATATGGCTCTTTTCATGTCCGGGGTGCTGTCCCACGAGACCACCTATACCATAAGGGACAGGGAAAGGATAAGGTCTCATGGAGACGACAGCGTATACGAATCTTTTTTGGAATTCATAAAGATCAAGGGCAGGGACGGGACATCCGTATGCGTGTTTTATCGCGATAAGGAAGGATGCGGCATCTACGAAAACAGGCCTGCCCAGTGCAAGGCATACAAATGTTGGGCGCCAGAAAACCTCATGAAAGGACTCGAAAAAGGGGCGTTAAAAAGAAGAGACATCTTCGGTTCCGTGGATGTGCTTTTAGAGGTCATAGATAAGCATGAGGAAAAATGTTCTTATGGAAAACTGTCGGATGCCTGCTCAAGGCTCGCAGAAGGCGATGAGGGCGCGGTTGAAGATATAATGGATATGCTCCAGTACGACACTTACGCGAGGCCGTTCCTTCAGGAAAAGTTCAATGTTCCCGAAAGCGCGCTGGATCTGATACTCGGCAGGCCTCTAACGGACACTATAAATGAATTCGGTTTTAGGGTTGTAAAAGAAGGAGACGATTATATTTTATTGCCGATAGAGCCTGAAATAAGAGAGGAGGGGGAATGAAATTTTTTATCGATACGGCTAATATTGAAGAGATCAAAAAGGCGTGGGAACTCGGCGTGATCGACGGCGTAACAACGAACCCGTCGCTTATAGCAAAGGAAAAGAGGGAGCCGGTCGGACTTCTGAAGGAGATATGCGGCATAGTTGACGGCCCCATCAGCGCGGAGGCCATAAGCCTTAAGGCCGACGAGATGGTCAAGGAGGCCGAGGAGCTTGCGAAGATCCACGAAAATATCGTGGTGAAAATCCCGATGACAGAGGACGGCCTGCGCGCCGTCAAAAGACTTTCATCGGCCGGCATAAAGACCAATGTTACATTGATATTTTCATCGAGCCAGGCATTGCTGGCCGCAAAGGCGGGCGCCACATATGTAAGCCCGTTTGTGGGAAGGCTCGACGACATAAGCCACGTGGGCATGGATCTTGTCGCAGACATTCAGGATATTTACGAAAATTATTTTTTCGACACCGAGGTTATAGTGGCAAGCATAAGGAATCCCTTGCATGTCGTGGAAGCGGCTCGCATTGGCGCGGACATTGCAACTATTCCTTACAGCGTTATTTCCCAGCTTGCCAAGCATCCGTTGACCGATATAGGCATAGAGAAATTTTTAAAGGATTGGGAGAAGGTAAAGGGCAAATGAGCGATGAATGGGTCGAGGTATTTATTACTTATGATCCTATTGAGGCGGAGATAATAAAAGATTTGCTGGAAAGCGGAGAAATACCTGTTGTCCTGAGATCGTCGAAGGTCGGGCCGTATCCGGTTAATATCGGCAAAATGGGAGAGATTAAGATACTGGTAAGGAAAGAGGATGAGGATACGGCGAAAGAGGTGATAAAGGGAGGCAATTTTTGAGAATGGGCGCATCGTGTCCTCGCTTGAACCGGTGATAAGCAGGAGATTGGTGTAGAGTCAAAAAATAGGGGATGTGGAGCCTAATAGATTTTTATTTTTTTACCCCTTCCACCATTACGCTGTCGTTGAATATTTTATGTTTAACATTTTTCAGCCCGGCCTTGGATAGCCATTGTTTCATTTCTTCCGGCGCATAGCACCTGCCGTGCGTGTTAACGAGCATGTTTACGGAAAAGAGCGCGGATTGCGGCGGCATTGTCCTGCTTTTGTCTATATAAAATTCCTGAATCACAATCCTGCCCTTTGGATTAAGCGCTGCCTTTGATTTTTTGATAATACTCATGCAGTTCTTTTCAGTAAACGCATGAAGAACCTGGCTTATGAATATGAGGTCGTAGCCTTTGCCTATATCGTCCGCAATGAAATCGCCCTCGATAAAATCTATACCCTTTGCTTTAGACTTTCCTATAACTTCCTTCGCAATCTTTATCGTTTCATGCCTATCAAAGAGCGTAACGGACACTCCTCTCTTAGCCATCTCCATGCAATATGTTCCCGGGCCCCCGCCTAAGTCCAGCGCATTTTTCACGCCTTTAAGGTCGATAACATTAATCACATCTTTTGCTTTCATGAATGCAATATTGTGCATTCCTTTTATAAACGTCTCGTGATTATGCGCGGCGCGGTTCGGTTCGCCTGTCTTCATTATTTCATCGAGCCCTGACCAGTTTTTCCAGAGGGTATCTGCATGCCTTATTATGTCGCCCTGATAATAGGGCATGCCTTTTACGAGAAACCGGTTTGCGGTTGAACTGTTCTTATATTTTGTTCCGGATTTTTTTAAGAGCCCGAGCCCTGTTAATGCGTCGAGCACTATTTCTGTTGCCCTGTTGTCGGTTTCTAATATTTTTGCGATCTCTCCCGCAGTTTTAGGAGACTTAAGGTAATCGAATGCGTCGAAGTTGTTCGCGGTCAGCAATACCCTTGCCGACCAGAAACCGCCCCATAATTTTCTTAGTTCCTTAGCTTCCTTCTGCAGATTCATATTACTTCTCTACGATTTTCACTGTCATTTCGATTCTCTCGACAGGGTTGTCCATCATGTCCCTCTCCTGCCCCACTATCTTGTCTGCAACGTCCATTCCCGAAACCACCTCGCCGAAGACAGTATATTGCCTGTCGAGGAAGAGCGAATCCGCCACGCAGATGAAGAACTGCGAGCCGGCGCTGTCGGGATTTGCTGCCCGCGCCATTGATATTATTCCTCTCTTGTGAGATTTCTCGTTAAATTCCGCGTTAACTGTATATCCCGGCCCTCCCATGCCGTGCTTTGATTTGTCGGGGTCTTTTGAATTCGGGTCTCCGCCCTGTATCATAAATCCGGGAATAACCCTGTGAAAGGTAGCGCCGTCATAGAAGCCCTTTTTCGCAAGCTCGATGAAATTCTTAACATGATTCGGCGCGACATCCGGAAAGAATTTGATCTCCATATTCCCGAACTTCGTTTCGATAACAGCTTTTGTTTCCGACATCTTTTTAATCTCCTTTTTATTAAATTTTTAAGCCCATTATATTAGCGGTATTTTCAATCAATTTAACAGGATGCCTGACTATTCGGCGGACACCTGTTTCATATTTTCGCACGCGACAGGTATTCCCATGTCGCATGCCTTTTGAAAATCGGCGGCAGCCCTTCTCGCGTACGCGACCCCTCTTGAAAAATATGCAGCCGTGAAACCCGGCTTTATGGCGATTGCCTTGTTATAATCTTCGATGGCATCCTCATAGCGCCCTTTTTTCGCATAAGAGATGCCGCGGTTATGATAGGCGTCGGCAAATTTGGGATTTATGGAAATAGCCCTTGTCGCATCCTCTATTGTTTTGTTGTAGTTTCCCTTTTTGTAGTAGGCGAGGGCGCGGAAGTGGTAGATCTCCGCGTTGTTCGAAGAAGATCCTATGGCCTTGCTGAAATCGGCAATTGCCTCGTCGTGTTTTCCTCTCTTGTAATAGGCGAGTCCGCGGTTGTAATACGCGTCCATAAATTGAGGGTCTATCAAAATTGCCTGAGTGTATTCCTTAACGGCCTTTTCATAATCTCCCTCATTGAAATAATCGTTTCCCTTGTTGAAATATGACATGACGTCTGCTCCGTATGTGAGAGTCCCCCACAGCAAAACTAAAATAGATCCTATGATTATAATTTTCGATTTTTTCATGTTAGATTCTCCTTTTTGGAATATTAAACTACCCTCTCTAATCTGACGCCGAGGTCTATCTCCTCGAGGATAGACGCCACATGCTCGCATCTTTCCTTCGGTCCGGTATAGCATACGGCTTCTCCTGTGGTATGAACCTCCATCGCGATCTCCGCCGCCTTCTGAGAGGCGCATTTTACCGCCCTTATAAGCTGAATAATAACCTCATCGAACGTATGCCAGTCATCGTTCAGAAGGACGACGTTCCACGGCTCTATTACGAATGTGGATGAATAATCCAGAATCGATGTCTTTGTCTCGTCGTAAGGCATACCCTAAAACCCGCCTCCGTGAGCGGCCCATACGCCTACGGCTACAGCCGACATGCTTAAGCCGAGGACGACCCAGTGGAATACGCCGAGTTTGAAAAATACCTTGGCCGTGTCCTGCCCGGCGTCGCCTCGAAATATTACCTTGAACAATTTAGCTTCGAAGAAAAGGCTGAGGACATAAAGCGTCCACACAAGGAGCATAATAGTCGGGCCTATGCCCGCAATTTTAAATAGCAGGCTTATTTCATCCGTAAGATACAGGAGCAACGCTCCTGTCAGTCCTACGATGAATACGCAGAATTTTGCGATCTTCGCGAATCTGTGTTCCACTCCCTGAAAGAAGATCACCTTTTCGATGGAGCTTTCCATTCTGATAATCATCGGAAAGATTATCATCGTAACGAATGCGACCCCGCCTATCCATAGGACTACTCCGAGGACGTGAACGGCAAGCAGCAGGGGTATAAGCATAATAATTTCTCCTTTACGGCCGAACTGGCGTAAAATATTATAATTTATTATAGTGATTTTATGCAGCCTTAACAACGGGATGACTATAAAGGCAATGTAAGGCATAGAAGGCATGGCTTCAAAGACTTTACAAGCGCCGGTTTATATTCAGAGCGTAGATACTCAGCGAATTGCCCAATAAGCAAGCACCGATGCGGATGACGTGAGGGCATATGCCGGTTGAAAATTTCGCCGTTAAAGTCTTTTCCGCCATACCTTCTATGCCTTTTTAATGTTTGATTGCAAAAATTTCAACACAAGGCGCAGGTCCGCTTCAATGACTTTATCTATCGAACTTCTAATCCCATTCTCTTATGCCCGTCATTCGCATCGGAGGCATCTATTTTGATAAAGCATACAGCATCTTTGCTTTGCTAAAAAACAACACTTATAAAGGCGTTGAAGCGGATTTGCGCTTTGTGTCGTCACATTGTTGAAGGCTTTTGAAGTATGCCTCATAGCCCAATGATTATGGATTACGATATGATTTTAATCATTACATGTTTGATGATTTTTAGGATAAAATTATAAAAACACATAGGAGGTTTACGATGATTGACAGGACAAAGGTTGAAGAGGTCATTAATAAGGTTAGGCCGTATCTCAGAAGGGACGGCGGCGACGTCGAGCTCGTGGATATAACGGACGACAACGTAGTAAAGGTCAGATTAGTCGGCGCCTGCGGCACATGCCCCATGTCAATAATGACGTTAAAGGGCGGCATCGAGGCCGAATTGAAGAAGGCTATCCCGGAGCTTAAGGCGGTAGAGGCGGTATAACCGGCTCTTGTAAAATCGAAGTGAAATAATGAGACTGTTGCCCGGAGGATATTTATGCATAGCTTATGACACGATTCTCCGTATCTTTTCGAGTTTTAGGGCGACTACTTTATGATCTAAGGGGGAGTCTTCGAAGGTATAGACTTTAAGCGCCTCGATGTATGCCGATTGCGCCTTTTTAAGATTCGATGCCTCATCCGCGAGTTTTGCGAGATCGGTATACGCATCGCCGAGCCTGTGGTGTATGGAGGCGTAATCGAGCGGATGTTCGAGAATTGTCATTACTCTGAGGGCTTCCAAATAGGCGGTTATGCCGGTGAGCAAGTTTTCTTCTTTGCCGCTGACTGTAAATATCATTAGTTGAGCATTGCCGAGTTTCTGCTGTATACCGGAAAATTCAAGAGGCTGATCAACGGCATTATATATGGTGAGCGCTTCCTCGTAAAAACGAATCGCTTTAAGCAGTGTGTCGGGTTTTTCTCCGGCAGCGGCGTATAAACTGTAAACGTCTCCGAGGGTTTTCTTTATTCCGGCATAAACAATCGGATCATTATCGGCAGAATAGATATTTAACGCTTCCTCATACGCTGTAACGGCATTTATTATATCGCTTTCGCTTTCGCTGTTCTCTGCGAATGATTTATAGCAGTCACCTATGCTTTTATGCGCCGCTGCGAACTCCGCGGGATATTTTTCGTGGTTATATATATTGAGCGCTGCTTTGTAGGAATTGACAGCCTTTGAGAGGTGTTCTTCTTTGTTCCGAAATGAAGAAAGGGCATTGAATATGGAGCCGAGCTTCATCTGAGCGTCTGCGTGATTCAGAGGATATCCTTCCGGCGTATAAACATTCAGGGTCTCTTCGCAATATTTTGCGGCCTTCAAAAGATTGTTTTCAATATCGTCAAAACCGGCAAGCACGTTATAGGCGCTGCACAGGTTGTGATTCACCAGCGCATAGCCGGAGGGGTTCAATGAGAGCGTATATACGGAAAGTGTTTTACGGAAGGCCTCTACCGCTTTTTTGAGGGACTGCTCCTCTTCATGAAATTCCGACAGATTCATGTACGCGCTGCCGAGATTGTAGCATGTCAGGGCGTAACTATCCGGTGATTTTTGGGGGTTGGAGAATTTAGCCGAGTCCTCGAATGCAGCTATCGCCTTTATCAGGTTTTCGGACCTTTTTGTTCTAAAAGACAGGTTATAGTAACACTTGCCTTCGCTGTTTTTAATAAGGGCGTAGGTCTCTAAATCCCTTTCTTTCGATAATTCTTTCAGTAAAGAGGTATATATAGCAAGGGCATCCGCCGTCATGTTCTCCTGAAGGAGAATATCCGCCGTATCCAACCTGTTCAAAATTTTGTTCCGGTCGGCCTGTTGTCTTTTGTATTCGGACAGGATAATCGCAACGGCAATACCTATCGCAGCCAAGACAGCGCCTATTATTGCGCCTATAAGTCCTCCGAGCCATAGATCCATCGTTATATATTATCAGTTTGACCGCAAAGCTTCAATTATAGGTATCAGGAGTTCCCCCATTTTTTCAGGCTGTAGAGGGGAACAGCATACCCTGTCCAGTTTTTGGGGAGTATTATAAAGTTACTGAATGTATTCACTCCGATTCCATGAACTAAATACTATCAAAGCATCCCCCTCCTGTCAAGAACCCGAACCTGATAAGACCAGAACCTGATAAGCTTTCCAGAAAATATAGCGCTCCCTTTTTATCGAGCGGCCGGTTTGCCGAGCCGCACTGCGAATCCTGAACGCATGAGGGGCAGCCTTCATCGCATTCGCAATCTTTGATTATTTCGATTGAGGATTTAATCCATTGCGCCGGCACGTCTAAGACCCTATTGGTAAGGCCTATGCCGCCCTCGTACCCGTCGTAAATGAATATAGCGGGCAGTTTAAATTCGGGATATAAGGCATAGCTGTAGCCGCCGATGTCCCCCTTATCGCATAAAGCGAATAATGGCATACAGGCGATTGTTACATGCTCTGCCGCATGAAGGGTTCCTGCAAGGTCATAGCCCTTGTCGATGATTTTGTCCCTGAGGCCTTCATGAATGACCATCCATATGCCTTCGGTATCGAATATGTATTCCGGCATCTCGACCTCATGTCTCGATATCCTCGTGCCGTCGAACGTGTTTTTCTTGTCATAGCCTACTATCTGATAGGTAATCCGCATCATTCCGTGATAAAGATCTATTTCCGGAGAAAGACGCGTGCGTGATTTCTGCGGCATGCCTGTAATCTCAACATGTTCGTTAGAGAGCGCCTGTGTATAGTAATTAACATCCGTTTCCCTGCATACAGCTTCGTTTTTATCAAGGTCGAGATGCAATACCCGGTACTGTCTTCCCCTGTGCAGGTAGATAGCACCGGGAAACGCGTCCCTGTAAATCCTTTTCCCGTCCAGATCTCCGATATGCCTGTTCGATTCGTCCTTAAGCTTCAGTGGTCTCCCGATAGTCCTGATACCTATCTCTCTCTGAGGCATTCTCTTCCCTGAGAACCATATGTCTCCTGTTTTTCCTGTTTTCAGGCCGTCTTCGTTCACCAACTCTTCGATAATGTCGTTTATTTTATCGATTTCGTATACGCCGTCGTTCGCCCTCAGATAGACCTCGTCTGCGGCGCATACGAGATGCTGTTTGAGAATTTTTTTGTTTGACGGGTCGCATATGGATGCCTCATGGGGTTTTTCAAAAAATGTTTCGGGATGTGAAATGAAGTAATGATCGAGGGCGTCTTTAATGGCAATCATTATAATTAATGACTCCTGTCCGTTTCGGCCTACGCGTCCGGCCCTCTGCCATGTGCTCGAAACAGAGCCGGGATAGCCGCAGAGTATGCATACATCAAGGCCGCCTATATCGACCCCTAATTCGAGGGCGCTTGTGGATATAACTCCCATAAGCTCTCCGCTGAAGAGTTTTTGCTCTATCTCCCGCCTTTCGGCAGGCAGGAAGCCCGCCCTGTAAGGGCTTATTTTATCCTTAAGCAACGGCGCTCGTTCGATGCTCCATTTGTATATCAGCTCGGTGATCTTCCTTGCTTTTGTAAAGAGTATCGTCCTTAATCCCGAATTTACGCATTTCAGGAATATCCTCGTAGCCTCGCCGTAAGGGCTGTCCATAGGGTCTAAAAAGAGAAAGTGTTTCCCATACTGAGGCGCGCCTGTTCTGCCTACCACAGAGAACGACGAGCCGATTAACTTTTCCGCAAGCTCTTTAGGATTTGCTATTGTCGCGGAGCATGCGATGAACTGCGGATCGCTTCCCCATCGGTTGCAGATCCTTCTGAGCCGTCTTAATACATGGCTTACATGCGAACCGAATACTCCCCTATAGGTATGTATCTCATCGACCACAATATATTTCAGGTTTTTGAAGAATTCTTCCCATTTTTTGTGAAATGCGTTAAACGCGAGATGGATCATATCCGGATTGGTGAAGATTACATTGGGGAGGTTTTCCCTGATTTTCTTTCTCCTGTAAGGAGTAGTATCGCCGTCGTAAACCGCGCAGATTAAACTGTTCGAACTGTTCAAACCGTTTGAACGGTTCGAACAGGCGGCATGGAATAGTTCATTGAGGTTATTGAATTGATCCTGTTCGAGCCCTTTTAGTGGAAATATGTAAAGCGCCCTTGCCTCCGGATTTTCGAGAATGGATTCGATGACCGGGATGTTGTAAATAAGGCTCTTTCCGCTGGCAGTGGGCGTCATGACGACGACATTATGCCCTTGTCTTATCAGTCCAATCCCCTCTGTCTGATGGGTATAGAATTCCTCTATTCCCTTATTTCCCAACGCTTCCCTCAATTCGCCCATTATTTTTATATTGCTAAAATTCGATTCTTTCATAGGAATATATTCGTGGGTTGTAATGCCTGCTCCAATAAGGCGGTCTTTTTTGAGGGAATCGATGAGAGCGTTTATATTCATATCCCGCATATTTTATTAAAACAGATATTCGCCGATTTATTCTATAAACCGGTAAGCATGTCTATACCTATGTGGTCAGCCTATTGTTTTTTTCTTGACAAATACTGCTTTTCTTGGTAATGTTTATACCAAACCGTTGATATTCAATAATCCATAACAGAAAGGGGGGATTGAAACAATGACAAAGGCAGATCTTATCGACAAGATCGCAGCAAGCGCAAGCCTCACAAAGACAGACGCAGGAAAGGCATTGGATGCAACGCTCGATTCAGTAAAGGCCGTTCTTAAGAAGGGCCAGAAGGTAACGCTCGTAGGCTTCGGAACATTCTCTGTATCCAAGAGGAAGGCTCGCAAGGGCCGTAACCCGAGGACAGGCGCAGAGATCAAGATTCCAGCGACAAAGGTTCCTAAATTCACGGCAGGGAAGACACTGAAAGATGCAGTAAAATAGGCGTTTTGTTTTCTTATTAATAAAGGGTGGTTCTTCGGCCACCCTTTATTTTTGAGCATTTAAGACTCCGGAATGCATTTGAAAAAGCAAATGATGGACACTATTTTAAAAATAAACAAAATACTCTCGGCGGTAGACCTCGGTCCCGACACGGAAACGGTCGTCGCATATGCGCTTTGGCTGTATAAGGCCGGAGGTGTTGAAAAAGCCGAAATAGATATGCTGTACGTTATCGATTACGCCCTTACCCCTCCTGCCTATATGATCCCGTATATCGAAAAAGAGAAAAAAACGGATGAAGAAGAGCTTGAAAAATGGGCTGCGAAATTAAAGCCCTACGGCATAGCTTCAAAACACATAATTGCGGTGGGCAGGCTTGTAGAGACGTTCAATGTTTCAATGAAAGAACTGAATGCCGATATCCTCGTTCTCGGGCATAAATCTCATATGATAAGGCCGAGCAGTTCGGAAAGGCTTATAAAATCCCTCGACATCCCTATGCTGGTTGTCAGGGGCAAAAAATCCGAAAACGCGAGTTTGGGCAATGTAAACATAAAACGGATATTATGCGCCGTGGATTTTTCAGAGCCGTCAAAAAAGGCCGTTGGATTTGCGAAGGCGCTATCGGAGAAGAACTCTTCGGAACTTACGGTCGCGCATGTGGTTTCGAGCATTAAAATGGAAAAGGGTCTGCAGAAATGGAAGGACATGACCAACGCGGACAGAAACGGTTATAAGGACGCGCTTATAAAAGAGGCCGAAGAACAGATGTGCTCCTTTCTTAATGTCTGCGATAGAGCCGGGAGCGTTGTCAAAATAGGGGATCCCTATATAGCTATTAATGAAATTGCATCAGAAAGGGATGCGGATTTGATTGTGATGGGAGCGCGCGGTTTGTCGTACACTAAAGGCGTAATGCTTGGAAGCGTCTCGGAATCTATTATTAAAACATCTCCCTGCCCTGTGGTGATTACTCGATAAATGGAAATAGCATTTCTCGTCTTCAGCCTGCTTATGATACTGCTCAGCGCCGAGTTTTTTACTAACGGCGTGGAATCCCTCGGCAGAAAACTCTCGCTGTCTCAGGCTGTAGTCGGAAGCATTTTGGCTGCCGTGGGGACTGCCCTACCCGAGACCATATTGCCGTTTGTCGCCATACTTATGCACGGTGGAGAGGCGGCAAAAAACATCGGCGTAGGAGCAATCTTAGGAGCGCCTTTTATGCTCTCGACGCTTGCATTCTTCCTCGTAGGAATCTCCGTGCTCGCAAGTTTTCTTATGAAAAAAAGAAAGTTCGAACTTATTGTCGAGGCGCATTCAATGAAGCGCGACCTCTTATTTTTTGTGGTCATGTATTCCTTTGCCATCTTCTTTCCGCTTTTAATTCCGAAGTCCAACATTTTCATAGCAATAGCCCTTGTTATAGGCTATGCGATATACGCTTACTCCACCTTCAGGGGAGAAAGCGCGGATATAATGCATACCGAGGAATTATATTTTAAGCGCCTGCTTGGCGGCATGCGGCGTTTATTAGGAAATGCTTCATCCGAAGCCTATGCCCAACAGCATGGAACGGGTTTGCCGCTTATATCGTTTCAGGTTCTTGCGGCCCTCTCGGTAATGGTAGGCGGCGCTCATATCTTTGTGGGGAATCTCGAAAAACTCTCGACCGCATGGGGAATGAATCCCCTGTTGTTCGCCCTCCTTATAGCGCCTGTCGCGACCGAACTGCCGGAGAAGTTCAACAGCGTTACATGGACTCTCAAGGGGAGGGACACCCTCGCGATGGGGAATATTACAGGAGCGATGGTATTTCAATCCACATTTCCGGTATCCGTAGGGCTTATTTTCACTGACTGGAGCATTTCGGGTCTTGCGCTTTTTTCCGCAATACTTGCCTTAAGCTCTGCCGTTATCGCCATTGCGGAAATCCATATGCGCAACAAACTTTCTCCCGTTACAGTCCTTTTAGGAGGGATTTTTTATCTGATATATGCCGCGAGTATTTTCTTGAAATGATAGAGAGGCAGGGTGTTTCCGCGCCTCTCTATCATTATATAGTTTTTATGTAGGCGTCTGGCCGTATTCGACGATATTGATTATGTCTTCGCCCGGCTGCGGAAGACCGGCTAATTTCCATGCAGTTAAAGGATCCATGAACTTTTCGTTTATGCAGTTCTTGGGCTGGTGCACGTTTTTACAGACCGCGTTCAAGATAGGGAAAAAATTATATTTTTTATAATATTCCCTTATGAATTTCAATATCTCCATCCTCTCCTTTGTCAGCTCGTCAACCCCAGCTATTTCAGCAAGCGCGCAAGCCACCTGTTCGTTCCAGTCGTCGATGTTTACGAGATAACCCTCACTGTCAATTTCGACCTTTCCTCCGGCATATTCGATTGTCGCCATCTTATACCTCCTGTTGTTTAATAGGTTCCATCAAAATTAGATGACAGGGCATTGTATTGAAGCGGTTTCAGCGGCTCGAAGTTTTGCCGTGACGGCAAAACCGAGCCGGTGCCTCGGAGATGGACAAGGATGTCCGGCGAGAATGAGCGAAAATACTGTGTCCTGTCATTTTTGGTAGTCATTTTGTTGTCGGTTCTAAGTCTCAGAAAGCCTCATTCTGAGCTTTTTAAGATATTCTATGTGTTTTGCCTCCTGCCCCATCATCTCCTGGAAGACCACCCGCGC
>JACREW010000137.1 GCA_016212685.1 Nitrospirota bacterium | reverse complement strand
CATTATCTCGTGATGCCCTGTAAGCGCGAAACACCGGCCTTTTGTCATCGTCGGCCTGCGGAGCACATTCTCGCGCGGCCTGTAGTGCTGGATGAAATCCATATTCGCGGTAGTAAATTCCTCGACCTTATGCCCTAAGTTCCTTGCAATGGTCAGCGCCTTTAAAAAAACTTCCGGAAGGACAACCGCAGAGCCCAGATTTATATACACGCCTCCTTCGAGGTCGGCGACCACGGAGGCCAACAGCCTGAAGTCCATCAGGCTTCCCTCTCCTATAGAGGCCCCGTCCGCCTCGGGATGCATATGTATGATGTCCGACCCTATCGCTACATGCACGGTAGCGGGCAAATCAAGGGCGTATGCCGTAATGAATATGCTTTTATCCTTGAACTCGAAATCGGAGGAGTCGATAAATTCACCTATGGAGCGCCCTATCCCGCAGCCTTTTTTCACGCCTTCGATAACGGCATTATTGAGCATCTGTCCCGTCTCTTTAGCCATTCCGAATGTCCCTGTGCACAACTCCCTTGCAACGTCCTCGGATGTCTGTCCTATATACGCCATCTCGAAATCGTGCACAATGCACGCCCCGTTGGTCGCAATCGCGGTTATCACGCCTCTCTGCATCAGGTCGATAATTAAGGGAGACAGTCCCACTTTAACGGGGTGCGCGCCCATACCGAGGATAACCGGCCTTTTGTTCTTATGCGCGCTTACAATGGCTCCCGCAACGGCCTTCAAATCGCTTGCGGCAAGAAAATCGGGAAGCCTGCCGATGAATTCTGAAAACGGGCCGCCCTTTTCATGCGGACCGGCGGACTTTTCTATGGAGACCTTGCTGCTTCTTTCCTTAATAGAGTAGGTCTTAATCCCCTTCACGTCTATATGCCGGTATTTCATATGCAGCAATTTTAGCATAAATATTGATTTTCTGTTAAGATTTATGCTATTTTTAAAAGCTTTCAGCTATAAGCTGTCAGCTTAAAAAGCTAACTTAGGAGGATACAATTGGCAGGCAAAGCAGCACCGAAAAAAGATCTATCGATGCTTAAGAGGGTACGACAGGCCGAGAAACTGAGTCTCCGCAACCAGTCGATGCAGACTAAGATAAAGACATATGTTACAAAACTAGAGGCGGCATTGCCCTCAAAGAACAAGGAAGACATCGACAGCCTGTTAAAGGCGGCTGTCAAAGTTATAAGCAGCGCAGCCTCAAAGGGCATTATCCATAAAAATACCGCATCGAGAAAGATTTCGAGGATCACCAAAAAGGCAAACATCGCATTGGCTTAGAGCTCATAGTTCATCGCTCGCGGGTAAAGATAAATCTATCGGCTATGAGCCATGAACTAAGAGCTTAATTAAAAGGTCTTCCATAACATAATTTCGGGATGTCTTGATTCCGGCGTCAGCTTCGTGCAGCAGCTTGAAGATGCGATTGAAAAACTTTTCTTCCCTGCCCTGAGATCTGGACCGGAGATTCGCATACTGCCAGTTAAGCGCGCCTAACAGCATCTGCGGCTCGGCATTTTTGTTTACATTCTCGAATATCCTGAACACTTCACTTTTATCTTTATTTCTGAGGGCATTGACGAGGTCGAAGGCGCTGTATTCCGCGCCCGCGTAAACCATCCCTTTGACATCATCTATATCGACCATGGATGTATTCCAAGATGAAAATTTCTCTATCTCGGCGGAAAGCATCCCCAAATCCGCGCCCACGCAATTTATCAGGTATTCTACCGCCCTGTCCGAAAACTCTACTCCTTTTCTCTTTGCCGTCTCTTTTATCCACAAGGGTATGTCCTTTTCATGAACATTTATGGCGATTGCCTTTAAATCCTTAGCGACAGCCGCATCGAAGATCTTGGGAGACGTCCCTCCAAACAGCATTACTAAAAGGGATGTATTCGAAGGGGCTGAAATGTAATCCTCGATTTTTTTGGCGTCTTTTTTGGGAATCTTCTGGATGTTTTGAATAACAACAACTCTTCTTTCGGACAGAAAAGGCAGTGTATTGAGTATATCCACAATCTGCTCCACGGGTTTTGTGTCGTCGGGAGATTTAATATCGAAGACATCGAAGTTAAACGCATCGGCGCCCTGATACCTATCTTTTATGGCCGACAACGCCTCATAGAGCAAAAAATCTTCGGAGGAATAAAACAGATATACGGGAGACGGCAGTTCCTTTGCAAGCTCCTGCTGGAATTGCTTGATGCTCATTTTCCGCCTTTTTCTTCCGAGACCTTTTGGAGTTTCAATATCTCTTCGGGGTAGGCGGCTTCAAGTAGAAGTCTGTTAAGGCGGATACGTTCGATTCCGGTCGGGTTTTGTTTAATGAGGTCTTTTGCCTCGCGTGAAAGGGCGATATGGGTAAAGCGGTTTTCATCATAAATACCGACCCCCTGCATTATTTCATTAAGGTCGTTGATTAAGGCGCTTTTGGCCTTATCGGACGATTCTTTTGAGCCGTCATACCCGATCAACAATTGTCGCGTATTCGAAGATAAACGTTCCATGATGTATAAGGATACGGGGTCTTTTGCATTTCTCATCTTTGACGTTAGGGCGCCAATGTCTTTAATGTCGGACGAGGTGAGCAGCAGATAAGCGAAATTTTTAGGAGTGTTATAACTTATAGCCCTCGCAACCTCCTGCGCGATGTTCTTTAATGCGCTGTTTGTCGAAAGCTCCTTTTGGGCAAGGACATTTTCCAGCCTGTCGGAAGCGCCGAAATATGTAATATAAGGGTTTTCGGCAACAAGGGGAACCGACCTGCCTGTTGACGTATCGACAAGATTGAAGCTTGCCTTAATAACAACCTGGTATTGCGTTGCCACCAGGTTCTGTTCGTTTAACGGTTGCAGCGCGAATTCCGTTATTTTTCCTTCAAGCTTGTACCTCGCGGAGCGGCTGACGGAGAACCCGTATTCGGCAAAGGTCTCCGCAAGGGACCTGATAAACCTGTCCTGCAGCTTAGGTTCGAGTGTCTTATTCTCTATCCTTCCGACTGAGATCGTGTCAAAGGGAAGATTAGCCTTTGTCTGAATTGTATAGCCGCTGCAACCATACATCGTGAATAGCGAATAGTGAATAGTAAATAGCAATAAAATGCGACCTAATTTTGAATGCTGAATCTTAAATTTTGAGTTTCTCATTGTTGCTGTCACCTTTTACCCCTTGCCTTTTGCCTATTATCCTAACACAATATTGACCAGTTTGCCTTTAACAACGATAACCTTTTTTATCTCCCTGCCGTTAAGCATCTCTTTAACGCGCTCATCCTGCAATGCCCTCTGCCTTGCGTCTTCGTCAGGCAACCCGGCAGGAACGAGCATCTTCGCCCTCAGCCTGCCGTTGATCTGCACCACAAGCTCTATCTCTTCATCCTTTGCAAGCATTTCATCCCATTCAGGCCACAGATGCTCGAATATGCTGGACTTTCCGCCGGTTGCCTCCCATAATTCCTCTGCAAAATGCGGCGCAAAGGGAGCTAACATCATTAAAGTGTTTTTGACGGCAAAGCCGAGCGCAGAACTGTCTTCTTCATTCTCCGGATTAAAGGATGAAATCTCGTTCACCAATTCCATAAGAGCCGCGATAGCCGTATTGAAATGATAGTCCTTTTCTATGTCGTCGGTCACCTTTCTTATGGTCTGATGGGTCTTTTTCAACAAAGACGAGGCGATAGGCGATAGGCGATAGGCGACAGGAAAGCTTAATTCTTGACCCTTGACCCTTAACCCTTGACCCTTGTACTTATAAACTATCCCCCACACCTTATTCAGAAACCTGTACGCTCCTTCAACACCTTTATCCGACCATTCGAGGTCTCTCTCGGGAGGCGCGGCAAAAAGCGAAAAAAGTCTCATGGTATCGGCGCCGTATTTTTTTATAAGGGCATCGGGGTCTATCACATTCTTTTTTGATTTGGACATCTTTTCTATGCGGCCTTTTTCGACCTGTTTGCCGCAATGGACGCACTTGCCGTCCTTAACCTCCTCTGGAAAGAGCCAGTCGTGATCCGGGCACTTCCATGTCTCCTTGCAGACCATCCCCTGCGTCAGCAGGTTACGGAAGGGTTCGTCGGCGGAAATAACACCGAGGTCTCTCATGCACCTTGTAAAAAACCTTGAATAAAGCAAATGCAGCACAGCGTGTTCGATGCCGCCTATGTATTGATCTACGGGCATCCAGTAATTTATAGACGATTTCAAATTTGAAATTTGAGATTTCAGATCGATATCATCTTTCAGGCAGTAGGCGATAAAATACCACGAGGAATCCACAAACGTGTCCATTGTGTCCGTCTCTCTTTTAGCGTTGCCGCCGCACGCGGGACATTTAACATTCAGGAACCTCGCAGATTCTAAAAGCGGAGAGCCTCTCTTGCCCGTAAAACTGACATCTTCGGGCAATATCACAGGGAGATCTTTTTCAGGGACAGGAACTATTCCGCACTTATCGCAATAAATTATCGGAATGGGAGTTCCCCAATACCTCTGTCTCGAAATGCCCCAGTCTCTAATCTTGTAGTTGACCATCCGTTTGCCGAACGCCTTTTCTTCGATAAATACGGCAATCGCTCTCTTTGCGTCCGCGCTCTTAAACCCGTTAAATTTTCCTGAATTGACGAGAATGCCCTCTCCTTCAAAGGCTTCATTCAGCGTTTCATCTTCCTGCCCGCCTTCAGGTATAATTACGGTCTTTATAGGAAGGCCGTATTTCTTTGCGAACTCAAAGTCCCTCTGGTCGTGGGCAGGCACGGACATAATAGCGCCTGTCCCGTATTCCATAAGAACGAAATTAGCGACATACACCGGTATCTTCTCATCGGTCAGAAGATTTACCGCATAATGCCCTGTGAAGATACCTTCCTTAACTTCCTCCTTACCGTATTTTGCCTTTATCGCATTAAGTCCGTCCTTGCCTTGAACAAGCCTATCTGCAAGCGGATGCGCAGGCGCAATACACATATAGGTAACGCCGAATATGGTATCAGGCCTTGTTGTATATATCCTTAATTTCTCATCGGTAATACCGCCGGCATCGGCCAATGGAAAATCTACCTCAACGCCTTCGCTCCTTCCTATCCAGTTCTTTTGCATGGCTACAACACGATCAGGCCAGCCGTTTAGTTCGTCGCATCCCTGAAGCAGTTCCTCTGCGTAGGCGGTAATTTTGAAAAACCACTGCTCAAGCTCTTTCTGGACGACCGCGCTGTCGCATCTCCAGCATGCGCCGTCTATGACCTGCTCGTTCGCGAGAACAGTAGCGCACGACGGGCACCAGTTCACAAATGAAGCCTTCTTATAGACAAGACCTTTTTCGTAAAGCTTAAGGAAGAACCACTGGTTCCATTTGTAATATTCGGGGCTGCAGGTCGTTACTTCCCTGTCCCAGTCGTAGCTCAGGCCCATGCGGTCGAGCTGTTTTTTCATGTAACCGATATTTTCGTATGTCCATTTGGCCGGGTGAACTCCGTGTTTGATGGCCGCGTTCTCGGCAGGCAGGCCGAATGCGTCCCATCCCATAGGATGAAGCGCATTGAAGCCGCGCATCTTCTTATACCGCGCTATAACGTCTCCGATAGCGTAATTCCTGACATGGCCCATGTGTATCTTTCCCGAAGGATACGGAAACATTTCGAGGCAGTAAAATTTCTTTACCCCCCCTTGCCCCCCATTATTAAGGGGGGGTGTAGGGGGGGTCTTATGCAGCCCTTTGTCAGACCAGTATTTCTGCCACTTTATTTCTATCTCGGTAAAGTCGTACCGTTGTTTCATAATTCCCCATTCACCCTCAGAACTTGATCCCCAGATCAGGGAACAATGCCGAAAACTGCCCCATCCTGTTAGTCAAAAGCATAATGCCGAATGCTATTAAAACCAAACCGCTGACGACCATTATGACTTTCATGAATTTATTGAGCTTTCTCGTATAGGTAAAAAATACGTTTATGGCAAGTGTCGACAGTATAAAAGGTATCGCAAGTCCGAGTGAGTAAACCGAGAGGAGTTTGAACCCGTAAGACGCGGACGCCTGCGAGCTTGCGTAAATCAATATTGTTCCGAGTATCGGGCCTATGCAAGGCGTCCATCCGGCGGCAAAGCTCATCCCTATAAGAAACGAGCCTATATAGCCCGCAGGGCCTTTATTGATATGAAATCTTTTTTCTCTCATGAGAAAGTTCAGCTTTATGAAACCTGCTATAAAGAGGCCGAATATGATCGTCAGGATGCCCCCGGCGATCCTGAGATAATCCTGATATTTAAGAAGCATGCCTCCGATCAGGGAAGATGACGCGCCCAGCGATACGAATATCGTAGAAAAACCGAGGACAAAGGCGATTGTGTTTCCCATCGCCTTTGTGATCTTAGGCGATGATTTAAGCTCTTCCATGGATAATCCTGTTATGAAGGAAAGATAGGCAGGGACAAGAGGTAAAACGCAAGGAGAAAGAAAAGATAAAATGCCGGCAATAAACGCAAGCGGAAAAGACACGTCCTTCATCTCTCTCTCTCCATTACTCCATTACTCCAATATTCCAACATTTTTTTATTCATCTCGCGCACTCCTTTATTGATCCAATACTCCAATATTTATCTTCCACATTCTGTTGCATCGCCTTTAATTTTATCTATCGCATGAGGTATCACATTCAAAATTACCTCCATATGCTCCCTTACTGCCTTCGGGCTTCCGGGCATGTTTATTATCAATGTCTGCCCCTTCACTCCGGCAACGGCCCTTGAAAGCATCGCCCTGTCGGTCTTTTTCAAGCCTTCCATTCTCATGGCCTCTGCTATGCCGGGTATTTCCCTGTCTATCACACTAAGGGTGGCCTCCGGCGTAACGTCTCTCGGAGAAAGCCCGGTGCCGCCGGTAGTCAAAATCAGGTCTACCTTATCCGCATATTCGAGCAGCTTGTTTTTTATCAAATCCCTCTCGTCGGGCAGAATATCGTAATACTTGACTTCGCCGATGCCTTTAAGCATTTCGGCAATAGCAGGGCCGCTTTTGTCTTCCCTTTCTCCTTTTGAACCCTTATCGCTCAATGTCAGGACGGCAATGGTAATCATACTTAGGGTCAGGAGTATTCCTCGACCGGCTTTCTCAGCATTACGGAGACTTCGTCTCCGACCTTTATTTTGCCGCCCTTCAGGACTTTTATGAAGATTCCTTCTTTAGGCATGACGCAGTCTCCAGCCTGCTGATAGATAGCGCATTTCGTGTGGCACTCCTTTCCTATCTGGCTTACCTCTCCTATTACATCTTTGCCTATCTTCATCCTCGTGCCGAGAGGGAGAGATGGCAGGTCGAGCCCTTCTGTTGTGATGTTTTCCGCGAAATCTCCCGGTTTTACATTAAGTCCCATATCCTGCATCTTTTTAACGCTCTCCAGCGCAAGGAGGCTTACCTGCCTGTGCCACTTATCCGAGGCATGGGCATCGCCTTCGATGCCGGAGTTTTCATTTATGACTGCCTCCTCAACAGGCTTTTTCCTCATGCCTTTTTTCTCGCTGATGTTTATTGAAACAATCCTTCCAGCCATTTCAAACCTCTCTAAAGTTTTATCTTTTAAAATAACACAAATAATTGAGAAATATCACTGTATTATCCCGCCGCCGATTACCGCGTCTCCGTCATAAAACACCGCGCTCTGGCCCGGCGCAGGCGCCCACTGGGGTTGGTCATAAACGACATTAGCTTTGTTATCATCTAGGACTCTAATAGATGCGGGCTCGTCATTCATCATAGAGCGCACCTTGACGGCAGCCCTAAAACATGAATCGGTGACAGATACCAGCCAGTTAATATCAAAAACATCGAACTCTTTTATCATTGCCGCCTCTCTGGGGCCTACGTAAACCGCGTTCTTTGACGGGTCTATCTTTGCTACAAACAGCGGTTTTCCTGTCGCAATGCCGAGCCTCTTCCTCTGGCCAATGGTATATAGATATATTCCCTTGTGCGTACCGAGCGTTTCCCCTGTCTCCACATCGATGATCGGCCCCTCCTTATATCCGGTCAGATTTTCCAAAAACCTGAAATAATTCCTGTCCTCAATAAAGCAAATCTCCTGACTCTCCGGCCTCTTTGCAGCGGGCAGATCCAATGTCCTCGCTATTTCCCTGACCTCATCTTTTCTTTTATCTCCGAGAGGAAGCAGGAGCCTCTTCAGTTCTTCCTTTTTCAAAACATAAAGGACATATGACTGGTCCTTTTTAGGGTCGATGCCTTTCATAAGCGCCGAATCGGTGAATCGGCGAAGCGGGGAATGGGTGAATGGGTGAATCGGTGAATCGGTGAAGTTTTCACCAGTCTCTCCGCTTCTCCGCTTCTCCGTTTCTCCGTTTCTCCCTGTCGAAGATGTCGTAGCTGTCGTGGTAACAACCCTCGCATAATGCCCTGTAGCAATAAAATCAGCGCTTTTTTCATCTGCAATTTTTAAAAGATGCGGGAACTTTATATGCCTGTTGCAGAGAATACAAGGATTAGGCGTCATCCCCTTAGAATAGGCCTCGATAAAGGGTTCTATGACCTTTCCCATGAATTCATCCCTCAAATCAACGGCGGTGTGTTTTACGCCCAGGTACCCGGCAGTGCGCCGCGCATCGTTTATGGCCTCGATAGAACAGCATCCGGTAAACGTATTCTTCATCCGCGCCTCGTAAAGGATAAAGCTCACGCCTTCGACCTCGTATCCCTGTTCCTTCAACAGATACGCGGTTACGGACGAATCCACGCCCCCGCTCATGCCCACAATTACCTTTTGCATATTTTTACCTAAATTAAGCGATTTTATATGTCAGGCACTGCTCCAAGACTTTAAAAAGTGTTGATTCAAGTGCATATGAGAGATTATAAATGCATAATCCAACAAGTGTCCAATGTTGTAGATGACGGATAACGCCCCCTCTGTCCCCCTCTTAAAATTAAGAAGGGGAAGGGGGAGTTTTTGCAAGTGCGTGGTTTAAAGTCTTTTCGCAGCGCCTGACATATATTTCTAAATTAGAATCGCTCAATTTAGGTTTTAGAATATCGCTTTTTACTTTTGTTTTTCAAATATGTTACATTGATGAAATTCAAAAAACATAATATGGAGAAATACGATGAAAAAAATTTTAACGGCGTTTATCGCCTTTGTTTTTGTGATTTCCTGTTCAAAGGACGGAGGATTCAAAGGCAGCTATGTCGCCAAGGTAGGCGGCAAGACTGTGACAAAAGAAGACGTTCAGGCGGAAATGAACGCCCTTCCCGATATGGCAAAGGCGTTCTTTCAGGGGCCTGAGGGCACGGCACGGCTTGTGGACGAACTCGTAACAAAAGAGATGCTGTATCTCGAGGCGCAGAAGAGGGGACTGGATAAGAACAAGGAATTCCAGAAAAAGTTTGAAGAAGTTAAAAAACGCGCCCTTATCGAACAACTTATCGGAAAAGAATTGGAGTCTGCATCGAAGATTACCGATAAGGAGGTAGTCGAATATTACGACAAACATAAAGAAGACTTTATGGTGAATAGCCAGATGAGGCTGAGCCAT
>JACREW010000136.1 GCA_016212685.1 Nitrospirota bacterium | reverse complement strand
TAAATGAGACAAAAGTAATCTCCGGATTGCACCGGCAACTACACTTAGTAAAGGCTTTTGAAGTATGCCTCACATCCGGTTAATACTTTTTGTATTTGAAGCCGTATCTTCCATACCTTGAAGCGGATTTGCGCTTTGTGTTGTTAAGGGCTTTGCCAATGGCGCATATGAGAAGCCGTGCCTTCCATGCTATGGCATTACGGATTGAAGGTTAATTGTTTTTAGGCGAGCGGATATTATAATATAAAGCGTCTTAAGGATAAAACTATGGAAATACTTTTGTGCAATTTTAAACTTGGAGAAAAACCTCTTATAGCCGGCGTGCTCACGGATACCGACGTGGTTAGCGTAAAAAAAGAGGCCATCAATGCCGTTGACCTCATAGAACTCAGGATCGACATGTTCGAAGACATAACGTTGGACAATATCGAAACTGTATTCAGGAGCGTCAAGGAAAATCTAAAAAAGCCTATAATCGCCACGGTAAGGGATATTAAGGAAGGCGGACAGAGAGAGATTGCGGACAGATCGAACATCTACAGATTTGTCGCTCCGATCTCGGACATTATCGACGTGGAAATAGATTCGGGGAATCTCCTGAACGAGGTTAAAAATCTCTGCCGTAACTATAAAAAAATCCTGATAGGCTCTTATCATAATTTTGAATCGACGCCTCCGGATGACGTTCTTTCCGGGATTGTCGAAAAGGGAAAGGACTTGGGCGTTGATATCGTGAAAATAGCGGCAACGGCGCAGACCGCCGAAGATCTCATCAGACTCCTCACCTTTACCCTGAAATACAGGGATGCGGGCTTAATTACCATGTCTATGGGAAACAAGGGGCTGCCTTCGAGGGTATTCAGTCCGCTGTTCGGCTCTTTAATAACATACGGTTACATAGCCAAGCCGTCTGCGCCTGGACAATTGTCCGTAAGCGAGTTAATGTATATTTTCAGAAGGCTGAAGATCAGATAGGTTTATCTTCTTTTTATTTCCGACCACTGCAAGCACGTAATTTTCCGCGCTCAAATACTTCTGCGCAACCCTCAGGACATCTTCCTTTGTTACTGCCTTTATATACGAGGCGTATCTTTCTATATAATCGTCGCCCAGATTGTAAAATTGCTGGGCAGTAAGGAAACCGGCTATACTCTTGCTCGTCTCAAACCTCCTCGGGAAACTGCCGGTGAGATATGCCTTTGCGTCTTCAAGCTCCAGGTCTGAAACAGTCTCCGTCCTTATATTTTTGATCTGTCTCATTATCTCCTTAATCACGGTCGATGCCGATTCATTCTTTGTCTGGACCGAAACCTCAAACTGCCCGGGATCCTTGTTGGCCGAGAAAAAGCTGTAAATCGAGTAAGCGAGGCCCATCTCGTCGCGTACGCTCTTCATAAGCCTCGATGCAAAACCTCCGCCTCCCAGTATGTAGTTCATGACCGATGCCGCATAATAATCGGGATTGCTACGGCATATACCGGCATGTCCGAAGATGATGGTAGCCTGCGTAACATTTTTGTCTATTATTACTATTTTATATCCCTTGCGGACATCTTCACCCTGCGCCATGCGCTCCGACCCCTGCGTTCCGGGCGTTGCTACTTCCGCTCTCCACAGCCCGAAGTATTTCGATATTATCGAATCGAGATCTCCGGATGTGAGGTCTCCGACCACGGAAAGGATCGCATTATCAGACAGGTAGTATTTCCGATAAAAGTCTACGATGTCGTCTCTCCCGATATTGTCGATACTCTCGATGCTTCCGTTCACAAGCCTGCCGTAAGGATGTCCTCCGAACACCTCTTTTATAAATGCCCTTTCCGCAACAAAAGAGGGATCGTCTTCACTCTGCCTTAATGAGCCTTTTATCATGTCCTTTTTTCTTCTTATCTCAGCCTCTGGAAATGAAGGATTCAAAAGCACGTCGGAAAAGAGCTCGAACCCTTTTTCTATGTCCTTTTTCAAGACCGAAAGGGAAATGGTCGTATAATCGCTCGCTGTTGATGCGCCCATAGACGCGCCTATAAACTCTATCTCCTCGCTGATCTCCGCAGCCTTTCTTTTAGATGTGCCTTCAGTCAGCATATTTGAAGTAAGATATGCGAGCCCTGCTTTGTCGTCCGGCTCGTTCAGGGGAGACGCCTTTATCAGAAGGGTAACCATGACCACCGGAAGGTTATGTCTCTCCGCGTGGAGAACCGTCAGGCCGTTCGGAAGAACCTGCTTTTTAAATTCAAAGGCATAAGCATCGATAGAGCAGAAGAGCAGAAGAACAGAAGAACAGAAGAAAAATAAAATAAATAAGATAGCGCCTTTTTTTACTGTTGCTCTGTTATTTTTCTGCGCCTCTGCGCTTCTGCGCTTCTGCTCTATTTGCTTCACTTTTCTCCCCTCTTTACCGGTATTAAAATACCCACCGTCTTGTTGTCCTCTATCAAATATTTCCTTGCCGCAGCCTGAACGTCCTCGGGCATTACCTTCCTCATGCCTTCGAGATACCTGTCCATGAGCCTCCGGTCACCGAGCATTGCGAACATGCCCGTATAAAGCGCCCTCGAATAGCTGGAGTCCTGGGCGAAAACGAATGAAGCCTCTATTTGATTTTTTGCCTTCTGCACTTCCTTTTCAGACGGAGGCGCTTCTTTTATTTTCTCTATCTCTTCGTAGAGGGCTTTCTCCAAATCTCCAATATTTTTTTGAGGCGCTGCCGTTGCGCCGAGAACAAAAAGAAAAGGGTCTCTTTGCAATGCGTTGTAATCGGCAAATGCATTAAGCGCTATTTGTTTTTCACGGACGATATTGCGGTAGAGAATCGAACTCTTGCCTCCGGAGAGTATTGCGGACAATACCTCAAGGGCAAAACTATCATCATGGGGGAAACTCGGAGTATGATACGCCATAAGAACATACGGCAGTTCAGCATCTTTTTTCAGATATATTCTCCTCTCCCCCTTTTGTTCGGGCTCCGAGTTTTTTTTATCCGTGGAGTTTTTCGTTGCATTAGGAATGCCCTCGAAATGTTTCCTTACATCGGCAACGACATTGTCCGGATTTACGTCTCCGGATATGATGATAAGCGCATTGTTAGGGGAATAGTAGGCCTTATAGTGCTTAAAGAGGTCTTCCCTTCCTATGGATTCTATATCGGACATCCATCCTATAACAGGCCATTGATAAGGATGTGCTTTAAAAGCAGCCGCGATCACCTCTTCGTATAATAAATTCTGCGGGTCATCCTCATACCGCATGCGCCTCTCTTCCATAACGACATTCTTCTCGTTCGCAACCTCCTTTGGATCGAGGAGGAGATTCGCCATTCTGTCGGCCTCAAGCTCGATGGATATGCCTATCCTGTCCGACGAGAGAGTCTGGAAATACATGGTGTAATCCTTCGTGGTGAACGCGTTGTCCGAGCCTCCGTTTCTTTTGATGATTCCGGAAAACTCCTTTGAACTGTATTTGCGCGTCCCTTTGAACATCATGTGTTCAAGAAGGTGGCTTATCCCTGTCTTGCCGGCAGGCTCATCTCTCGAACCAACCCTGTACCATATCTGAAATGTCGCAAGAGGGGCCTTATGATCTTCTATTATGAGGACTTTAAGGCCGTTTTCAAGCGCGTATTCTTTTACCGATGCATCGGCGACAAACGGGACAAAAAGAAATATAATTATTAAGACAATGTTTAAAAACCGCATAAATCCGGCTATATCAATACTCCCTCGGTGATTTCCTCAGTCTTCTCTCTTCCCTGCTCATGCCCATTTCGAATAGTTTGTCCTGAACTTCTTCGAATTTTTTGATCTTATTAAGCTCCCTGCAGCGCTCGAGATCTACAGATGTTCGCGCCTCCCCAACACATTCTTTGGTCTTATACAAGCCCTGCTGGAGTGATTCGATATCCTCAAGTATATGCGCCTTGTTCTGTTCCAAGGCAGACTCCTGAGAGAATGAAGGATGAACGAAAAAAGCTAATACGAAGGCAAAAATAGTAAGGCTGAGATAAAACGCAATCTTTATTTTCATTGGAACCTCCCCAGTATATACAAAAATTATAATACATCCGAAGGGTAAAGTATACGGGCGCTTTTAGCTAAAAAGCAAGACGAACTTCTCAAAGATGTCCCTGTGGAAGTGGTTTATCATCTCTTCTTTCATTATCTTAAGCGCCTCAAACGCATTCAGCTTCGGCTTATAAGAGCGCTCTGCGGTCAGGGCGTCGTATACATCGGCAATACAGCATATGCGACCATAAACGTGTATCTGGTCTTCTTTAAGCCTGCGCGGATAACCGGTGCCATCCCCCCTTTCGTGGTGCTGCATCGTAATAATTCTACATTCTTCGGAAAGCTGGGCCGCCTCCTCAAGCATTTTATAGCTCTGGTAGGGATGTATCCTCATCTGCTTCATCTCTTCTTCCGTAAGCCTTCCGGGTTTATTGATTATGGCCGGGTCCACACGCACCTTGCCCAGATCATGAAGAAAAAAACCGGCCCCGAGTTCATGCATATTATGGGCGTCGGATCCATTAAAGACCGCCTTCGAGAGCAAAACCGAAAGCACTCCAACGTTCACCGAATGGGTGTAGGTATAAAAATCGTGGGAGGTTATCCTGAGCAGATGGTAGGATGTATTATTGTCCGAAACTATAAGGTCGACTATCTCGGATATTGCCTGCTTCGATTCTTTGATATTTTCGGCCTTGGGGTCTTCAAAAAGCTTGCCCATAATCTCGACTGAAGATTTATACACCAGTTCCGCTTTTTTTTCCGACGGGAGGGTTTTATCATGAATCGCCTCCTTCAGTTCGTCAGGAATAAGCTTATCCGGTTTCCATTCCGTGGGAGGAGCCATATGTTTATCACTATGACTTACCGTATAAAATTCCGCGATAGGGAATCCCTTCGAAGTGTCTACCGAAACCTCGTCAAATCCGCTCTCGATGATCTCTCTAATCTGATCGCGGGACTTGATATCGAATTCGTTTTTCAGGAACGGATGTTTCAGCCATGAAGAGGGTATAACGACATGCATGCCGACCTTTAAATCACCGGTCTTAATCTTTTTAATCATGTCCTTGCACCCGCGATTATTGCGCTGGCTACAGCCGATAACTATCGGCAGTTACACGCCTCAAGAGCCTCCATAGCCTATTGTTACGTTTCCCCCCTCAACGATTACAGGGACTTTACGCACACCGCCGGAGCGCTTGAGCATCTCGTCCAGTTTTGCTATTTCCGCTTTCACATCGAAATATTGCGCCTTATCTCCATAGACCGACAGGGCCTTTTCAGTAAAGGGTCAGCCGGCCTTTCCGTAAATAATCACCTTGTCCGCCATAAAATACCTCCATTTATTCTTCTCTCCACACTTCAATCGCAATCTCCGGACACACATTGGCGCACATGGCGCAGCCTGTGCATTTTTCGGGATGTTCGAAATGCGCCGGGAAATAGCCCATGCTGTTGAATTTCTTGTTTATCGCTATCGATCCCTTAGGGCATGCCGTAATGCAATACTTGCACCCCTTGCACAATTCCCTGTCGATAACAATCTTGCCTTTAGTTTTCTTTTTTGCAGCCTTCGGCATCCCTGCCGCACATTTATTCATGTCTTTAATAGTTTACATTAACCGCTGACGCCAAGCAACTCCCGCGCGTGTTTAAGAGAGCTGTCCGTAATCTTTCCGCTCAGCATACGCGCAATCTCATCCTGCCTCTTTCCGCCGGTCAAGGGTTCGACATTCACTTTTACCGCGTCCTTGCCCATGACCTTTTCAACCTTCAGGTGATTGTCCGCCAGAGCCGCTATCTGCGGCAGGTGGGTTATACAGAGCACCTGATAATTCCCGGCAATTTCCTTTAACCGCTTCCCCACATGCTGCGCGGTAACTCCGCCTATGCCGGCGTCCACCTCGTCAAAGATAAGAGTTATGAGTTTAGAGAATTTATCTTTTTTTGACTGCTGACCGCTGACCTCTGACTGCTGACTTGTTTCCATGCATTTCAAAGCGAGCATTATCCTCGACAACTCGCCGCCCGACGCGACCTTTATCAAGGGCCTCGACGGCTCTCCGGGATTAGCGCTGAACAAGAACTCCACATCATCCATGCCGTGCGCTGAAATATCAGCCCTCTTTTTTATATCGACTTTGAAATCCGCCTTTTGAAATCCAAGGTCATGAAGCTCTCCCAATATTGCCTTTTCCATCTTTTTTGCGGCAGCAATTCGTTTGTTGGACAGTCTGTCCGACATTGCCTTAATCTCGTTTTCCTTCGCGTCAAGCCCTGACTGAAGGCTCTCCTGCTGCTCCTCCGAAGTGACGAGATCCTTCAATTCTTCTTCTGCATTGTCCCTGTATTTAAGTATCGCGTCAACGCCTTCGCCGTATTTCTTTTCGAGCCTCTTTATAAGATCGAGCCTCTCGTCAAGCTCCGTAAGCCTTTGCGGGTCTATATCGTATTTGTCCTTAAATTTCCTGAGAAGCAGGGCGGCTTCCTCTATCTGTGGAATAGTTGTCTCCATTATATCGAGAAGCTCCTTTGCGCTTTCGTCGAATCCGGCCATATCCTTTATCCTCGACAATGCCTGCGACATCTGCTCAATGCACGAGCCTTGAGATTCATAGATAAGGCTGTATGCGGTCTCTGAAGACTCCTTGAGTTTGTTAAGGTTGAGCAGGATCTTCATCTCCTCTTCGATGGCCTCTTTTTCTCCGGGTTTGAGGTTTGCGGCATCTATTTCGTTTATCTGGAATCTCAGAAATTCTATCCTTTGGCTCCTCTCCCGGATGCGCTCTTTAAGCTGATTGACCCTATTCCTGATTTCCAAAACTTCATCGTAGACTGCTTTCAATGAGGCTGCTTCTCCTGTCAGTCCAGCAAAGCCGTCCAACAATATAAGATGGCTCTCTTTTTTTAAAAGCCCCTGATGCTCGTGCTGACCGTGAATATTAATAAGGCTTTCGCCTATGCCCGCAAGGGTCTGAAGACTTATCGACGTATCGTTTATATAAGCCCTGCCTTTGCCTTGAAAGGATATGCTTCTTCTTACGGTTATGCCTTCATCGCTTTCTATGGAAAGCTCTTTTAGCGCGGGATGGTTTGAATTGTCGAAATACGCCTCGATGCCCGCCTCTTTGGTTCCCGATTTTATCATGTCGGCGGATGCCTTGTCTCCGAGCACAAGTCCTATGGCGTCAACGATTATGGATTTGCCGGCGCCTGTCTCGCCGGTAAGAACATTTAGCCCTGAATCGAAATGAATTGAGAGGTCGTCTATTATGGTGAAATTTCTGATTCTCAGTTCGCGGAGCATTAAAACAGTCCCTTGAAATCTTCCCCTTTCACCCGGCCGAAAACCGTCAGGCTCATCCTGCCCTGATTGATAAGCCGGCATGACAAATCCTTTATCTGCCTGAGAGTTACGCCCTCTATTTCCTTCATTATCTCTTTCTGCGAAAAATATCTCCCGTAATACATTTCCTGACGGGCTATGCTCTGCATCCTGCTGCTCGTCGATTCGAGGCCGAGCACCAAATTCCCCTTGAGTTGATCCTTCGCCCTTCTCAACTCCACATCCGAAACTGTCTCATAAAGGCCCTTCATCTCTTTGACGATAAGTTCGGTAACGGTTACAGCCCTTTTCCTGCCCGTTCCGGCGTATACCGCCCAGAGCCCGGCGTCCTTGTAAGACGACGCGAATGAATATATGGAATACGCGTATCCTTTTTTCTCCCTTATTTCCTGGAATAGTCGGGAGCTTACGCTCGAACCGAGTATGGAATTCAAGATGGCTAAGACATAGCGATGCTCGCTCGCATATGGGATCCCCTCTACGCCGAAACATATATGGGTCTCGGAGAGGTCTTTCGGATAAACTGCGATTTCGCTTTTAAATACGGGTGGAGAGAACATTTCGGGCTCCGAACCTCTCCTGAGGCCTCCGAGGTGATGGTTAAGCAGATTTACCACCCGGTCCGGTTCAAAGTTGCCGGCGCATGCGACTACCGTATCCGCCGTGCCGTAATACTTCCTTACATGATTGATCAAATCATCGCGCGTAATCGCCTTAATGGTATCGCGCCTGCCCAAAACAGGCTGCCCGAGGCCCACATCTCCCCATACCGTCTTACTGAAAAGGTCATGGATATAGTCATCCGGCGTATCCTCAACCAACTTTATCTCTTCCTTTATAACGCCCTTTTCTTTTTCGAGTTCTTCTTCGGCGAATGTGGAATGGAGGAAGATATCCGAAACCAATTCGATGCCCTTGTCTATGTACTCGTCAAGAACCTTCACATAAAAGGCGGTGCTTTCCCTCGATGTGAAGGCATTGAGGTCTCCGCCGAGAGAGTCTATGTCTATGGAGATATCGGTGGGGGTGCGCTTTTTCGTACCCTTGAAAAACATGTGTTCTAAAAAATGCGAGATACCGCTCTTATCCGGTATTTCGTTGCGGGAGCCGACCTTTATCCATACGCCCAGTATGACGGAGCGGAAGTTCTTCAACTGCTCCATCACAACCGGGATGCCGTTATCGAGGTGGCGTTTTGTGAACATATGCGTCGTGCGTCGTGCGTTGTGCGTCGCTTGACGCTCCACGCTTAACGCTTTTCTCTCATCGCCTCTTTTCTGCTCAGCCTGATTCTTCCCTGACCGTCTATCTCGATAACCTTGACCATTACTTCGTCGCCGAGATTGATTTCGTCCGTAACTTTAGCTATGCGCTTATCCGATATCTGCGATATATGCAAAAGGCCGTCGGTTCCCGGAAGTATTTCCACAAAGGCTCCGAAGTCGGCTATCCTCACCACTTTGCCCATGTATATCTTTCCGAGTTCGGCCTCGGCTACTATGCCGCTTATTATTTCTATGGCCTTTTTTGCCGACTCTTCATCCGAAGATGCTATATTGATCAAACCGCTGTCGTCTATGTTTATCTTTGCGCCGGTTTGTTCAATAATGCCCCTGATGACCTTTCCGCCGGTGCCTATGACATCCCTTATCTTGTCCTGCTTTATCTGCATGGTGTATATCCTCGGAGCATGCGGAGAAAGGTTCTCTCTTGTAGAAGGCAGCGCCTCTTTCATTTTGCCGAGAATATGGAGCCTTCCGCTTTTGGCCTGTTCAAGGGCTGTCCCCATAATTGCGCTGCTTACGCCGCTGATTTTGCAATCCATCTGGAAGGCGGTAATGCCCTTCTCAGTGCCTGCAACTTTGAAATCCATATCGCCGAGGTGGTCTTCAAGGCCGAGAATATCCGTAAGGACAACGACCTGTTCTCCCTCCTTAATAAGCCCCATTGCAATGCCCGCAACAGGCGAGGAAAGCGGCACCCCTGCATCCATCATGGACAGCGTTGC
>JACREW010000135.1 GCA_016212685.1 Nitrospirota bacterium | reverse complement strand
GATTCCCGACGCGCGGAGCCTGTCCCAGCTTGTCTGGGGCTTGCGGGAATGACATCCGATTAATGTCGTTGTGTATAAAAGTGGTTTGACGGTTCAATCAACACATAAATTGAATCAGAAAAAATTAGTCAACAGCTTTACTTTTTACCGGATTTTTCTGTATCCTTAAAATCTCGGTATGATTGATCTTCACACTCACAGCATATTCAGCGACGGAGAACTTGTCCCGGCAGAGCTTATACGGAGGGCTTCTGCTCTGGGATATAAAGCTATTGCCATAACCGATCATATGGATCAGTCGAATATCGATTTTATCATACCCAGAATCGTAAAAGCGGTCAGCGCATTGAAGGATTGCGTGTTTTTGGAAATAATTCCCGGCGCGGAAATAACACATGTGCCCCCTTCGCTGATACCCGATATGGTCAAAGAGGCGCGGAAACTCGGAGCGCGTATTGTGGTGGTTCATGGAGAGACCATTGTCGAGCCTGTTGCGGAAGGCACCAACAGGGCTGCGATAGAGGCCTGCGCCGATATTCTCGCCCATCCGGGGTTGATATCGGATGATGACCTGCGGTTCGCAAAAGACAGGGGCATTACCCTCGAGATAACTGCGCGAAAAGGCCACAGCCTTTCAAACGGTTATGTAGCCATGAAGGCGTTGGAAATCGGCGTCCCTTTAACCGTAAACACCGATGCGCACGCTCCATCCGATCTTATAACAAAGGATTTCGCAGCGCGGATACTTTTGTCGGCCGGTATCGCGGACGACAGGATAAGCGCCGTATTTCAGAATTCAGCAGATCTCATAGAAAAAGCGCTCCGGAGGTAATAAATGCCGAAGATAATAAAAAGGCGTGCGGAAAAAAAGAGCCGCAAGGAAGAAGATATTAGAGACACAGTAGTAGATATCAGGGAGCGCTTGAAACAGCGGCAGCGCACGCTGATTTATATAGCGATTGTTTTTGTCGCCGTAACCCTCTCGGTTTCAGGGCTGTTTATCTACAAAAAGGCTTCGGCAAACAAAGCGTTGGAGCTTGAGCTCGAGGGCTACAGACTGTTTTATGGAGATTATCAAGCGCAGGCCGCTCTCCCTGCCGATAGATACAAAAAGGCGCTCGAAAAATTTAAGGAGTCTTATAAAGCTAAAAAGCGGCCTAACATGCTTTTATACATCGCTAACTGCCATTACGAATCAGGCGACTACGATGAGACTATAAAGACCCTCAGAGAGCTCACAAGTCGGTTTTCCGATTCAAAGGTTACTTCCATAGCGTATTACAAAATGGCAATGGCATATGTAAAGAAAGGCGATATGGACAATGCCCTTGCCGCCCTAAAACAGATAATCAGCGTTAAGGACAGCGCGCTTCAGGACATGGCGCTTCTCGAAGCCGGGAAGATACTGGAATTGTCCGGCAAAGCAGAAGACGCTAAGAACAAATACAAAGAGCTTATAAATAAATTCCCGAAATCGGCACTGATAAACGAAGCAAAAGCGAGGATGGGAGAAAAATAAGCTAAGCCTTTTTGATCTTGTCTTTATTCTTTGCCTTGACGCCTTTTTTAGAGGTATTTCTATTGTTTTTATTCGACTTTTTAGCCGGGACCTTTTTCTTGAATGATGCTTTCCTTGCCGACATTTTATCGTCCATATCATCGTGATACTTGCCCTTCGGCGGTATCTTTATCTTTTCGCCCTGCTCCAGCCTTTCAATGCCTGAAAGAGAGTTCATAGCTATGATCGCACCCAGAGGCACGCCTGCCTTACTCGCTATTTTTTTGATAGTATCGCCTTTCTTGGCTGTGTAAATGTCCACGCTGAACCGTTCTTCCACGGGAATGCTTTCGAGATTTGCAACAAAGGAGTCTCTGGTTCCGGCAGGTAACCTGACCGCGTAGTTCGGGACATTCGGGGGAGTGCTCCACCGTCTCAATTCCGGGTTCAAACCCTTTATCTCTTCAACGGTGCTCTCGGCGCACTTGGCTATGACCTCGATATCCGCAGGGGAATCGAGCGTTACCTCATCGTATTCGAGCGGCTCGTGATAGACCAGATTGTAAAACCCGTATTCTTCCGGCGTATTCGCTATCATTGTGGCGGCTATATATCTCGGCACATATTCCTTTGTCTCGGGTCTTATCTGTTTCGTGTGAAGCAGCGACCAATAGTCTTCGGCCCCTGTCTTTTTAAGGGCCTTCATAATCCTGCCTTCTCCGGCATTATACGCTGCGAGGGCAAGCTTCCACGAACCGAACATGCCGTACAAGTCTTTCAAATAATCCGCTGCGGCATTAGTCGATTTAATCGGGTCTTTTCTCTCGTCCCTCCACCAGTCGATTACGAGGCCGTATCTCTTTGCGGTAGCGGCTATAAACTGCCAGGGTCCGACCGCTCTCGCCCTCGAATAGGCGTTAAGATTAAACCCGCTCTCCACTATTGGAAGAAATACCAGTTCCTCGGGCATCTTCTTCTCTTTCAGGACATCCTTCATTATTTCTATATACTTTGCCGACCTTTCGAGCCATATTGAAAACCGTTCCTTTATCCTGTCTTTGAAAAGGCTTATGTTCTTATCTATAGCCTTTACGGCCGTCGCGTTGGATTTATAAGATATGCCGAGGGGAGAGGCCGTGTTTTTATCCTGATTGTCTTCGGACTGAACTGCAGCGCCCTGCTTATCTCCGGCATCTTGTTTATCGGTTTTATCGATGGCCGGATGGCCGGATGCGTTATCGGATGTTTCCGGAGCTTTATGAGCGGCCGCAACCTTGTCGAGCGACAAATCCGTTGCGGCAAGCGCCTGATTGTCGGCTTTCTGGCTCTTAACTTCCTGCTTTACGGACGATACATCGCCGCTATCTTTGTTCACATCGGCATCTGCAGGGACTAACTCACTAAGCAGTAACAAGCAAAAAGCAAGGGGTAAGAAAATAAAATAAATTTTGTTTGCAATCAGAAATCCCCTAAATTTCACGAGCTGCCGACCGCCGACATCTGCCCTCTGTCTTTTCATACAGGTATATTTGTAACCTATACAGCCCAAAATGTCAAGGTTTTTATTTGCAGGTGTCAAGCCAATTTAGAAATGTCCTATTTTTACCAATTTAGAAATGTCCGGTTTTATGCCGCTGCCTCCAAAGGAGGATTATTTATCATTGCCGCCGTTTTTCTATATGTCTTTCTCCAT
>JACREW010000133.1 GCA_016212685.1 Nitrospirota bacterium | reverse complement strand
TGGAGATGTTCCGATATTTGAACATAAAAAATAGCTCGTTTAATCTTCCAAATCCAATTCCGATTCGGATACAGGGAAGCCGTGTTCCTTCAGCTTTCGCCATAGCGTTCCCCTGCTGATGCCGAGCTTCTTTGCGGTCTCTTTTTTCCTGCCGCCTGTTTCTTCGAGGGCGCGTATTATCAATTCCCTTTCAAACGCCTTTACCCTTTCCGTCACAGGAAGATTGTTGTGAGCCAATGTTTCAAAACCCCGTTCCATCTCTGTTCCCCTTATTTCGGCGGGCAGACAGAGAGGTTCTATAATCTCGCATCTGCAAAGGGTTACAGCCATCTCTACAGCATGCCTCAACTCCCTTACATTACCGGGATAGTCGTATGCAGTAAGTCTTTCCATGGCCGCAGGCGAGACTGTAAGTTTTGTTCTCCCTGTCTTTTCGCCGAACAACCTTAGAAAATGCTCTATGAGCAGAGGTATATCTTCCGTCCTTTCCCTAATGGGCGGCAGGGTGATAGGCAAAACGTTTATTCTATAATAGAGGTCTTCCCTGAATTTACCTGCCTTCGCCTCCTCCTTTAAATTTTTGCTTGTAGCATAAATAGTCCTTACGTCCACGCTCACCGGTTCATTCCCTCCGACCCGCTCGAATGTCCGGTCTTCGAGTATCCTCAAAAGCTTTGACTGCAAACCGAGCGGCATATCTCCTATCTCATCGAGGAATATAGTGCCGCCGTGCGCCGTTTCAAACTTACCCTTCCTCCTGTGAACAGCGCCTGTAAACGCGCCCTTCTCATGACCGAACAGCTCCGATTCCAGCAGGGTTTCGGGGATCGCCGCGCAGTTAATCTTGATAAAGGGTTTATCCTTTCTCGGACTGAGGTTATGTATTGCGTTCGCCGCAAGCTCCTTGCCCGTGCCGCTCTCGCCGTATATCATTACGGAGGAGTCGGTCTTTGAAACAACCTCTATCGTCTCGAATATCTTCTGCATGACAGGACTCACGCCTATAATACGCTGGAACTGTTTCTTATCCCTTACCTCTTCCTTTAGCCTTATGTTTTCCAGCACAAGACCCCTGTGCTTTATAAACCTGTCTATAATAATGAGCAGTTCGTTGGGATCGAACGGTTTTGAAATATAATCATAGGCTCCTTCCCTCATAGCCTCGACCGCGGTCTTTACATCCGCAAATGCAGTGATTATGATGACCCCTGCATCCGGGGAGATATTTTTTATTGATTTCAATACCTCTATACCGTTAGCGCCCGGAAGCCGGAGGTCCGTTATTACGATATCGAAATTTTCCTTTTCAAAAAGCTTTATCCCGTCAAGGCCGTTATCGGCGGCAGTGACATCGTATCCGGCATTTTCGAGTGTGCACAAAATTCCGAGCCTTACCGAAAGTTCGTCTTCTATTACGAGCATCTTCATACGAAAATACCTTCCACCTTCCACCCTCCCCCTCACCTTGAGGGAGGGGGTGAGGGGGAGGGGTAATTTTCATTGTCCTTTGTGTCCCGAAAGCTTTCGGGACATGTCTGTTTCATAATTCAAGCCTCAAAAAATTTAAGGTTATCGCTAATTTTAATAATCAAATTCCGTGCCATTCCATGTCCTATGTGATCGGCAGTTTAATCGTGAAGGTTGTTCCCACCCCGACCCTGCTGTCCACCTCTATCATACCGCCGTGCTGCTCTACTATCCCCTTGCTCACGGAAAGCCCGAGACCTGTGCCTTCTCCAACCCCTTTCGTCGTAAAGAAAGGATCGAATATGTTCGGCAATACGTCGGGAGTAATTCCTGCTCCTGTATCGCCTATAGAAACTATGCAAAATCCGTTATCCGACCTTGTCCTGATGGTCAGAGTGCCGCCCATATCCGTAGCCTGCAAGGCGTTTATCAGAATATTCATGAAGACCTGCGCCATTTTGTTCTCATCGATCAGTATTTCCGGAATATCGTCCGACAGATCGTTGACGACATTTATCTCTTTCTTCGAGGCAGGGTAGTTAAACAGTATCAACAGCCGGGTTATGAAGTTGTTTATGTCCACAGGCGCTTTTTCCGTAACGGACATCCTCGAAAAATCGAGAAGCTGTTCGACGATCTTTTTTATTTTCTGAAGGCCGTCATTGATTGCCTGAACGAGCCTATCCTTCGTTGAATCGTCCACGCCTGCCTCCATCAGATTTTTAAAACACAGGGTTATGCCGCTTAGCGGGTTATTTATCTCGTGCGCAATACCGGAGGCAAGCCGGCCGATAGACACCATCTTTTCGGTTTGGCTTAGCACCTCTATGGTCTTTTTATGCTCTCTGTCGGCATCCCTGAGTCTCTGCAGCATCCAGAGAAAACTCTTCTGCAGTTCGCCTATTTCATCACGCCTGTCTTTAATTACCGGGAATTGCCGTTCGAGGTCTCCATGCGTTTTTATGCCATCCATTATATTTGAAAGCCTTATTACCGGTCTTGAAAGAACCTTCGCGCCGATGTTTATAATAGTAAGCGAGATCGCGGAAAAGAACAGGACAATAAGCACCCTCTCTTTTTTCAAACTGTTTATAGATTCCTGCATCTCTTTCGTGGACAAGCCTATTCTCAATGCGCCCCAATTTTTTGTGCTTATATTGAGAGGGGTCGCTATATTTATTACCGGCTCATTTTTAAACCTCGATTCGGTAATCGATGTGCTGAGCGTCAAAAGGGTCTTCATTGTGTGCTCGTCCCTGCAGAAATGTCCGAATTCCGCGATATTGCTGTGGGCAAGTATATTTCCCTTTTCGTCGATAACCGCAACATACTTTATTCTTTTGTCCTGCTCCATCAGATTCATTATATAATAGTCGAAGTAGTCCACAACGTCCTGTTTGTCCATCATACCGAGGTCGTTGTACACCATTACATTCGTAAGCATAAGGCGGCTTATCTCGGCAAGGACTTTAGTCTGGTTGATAAAATCCTGCCTGTATAATTTTTCTTCTCTCGATATGATGATAAGGCTTCCGGTCAGGGTAAAGACAAAAATACAAAATGACGCTACAAGTATGAACTTGCCCTGAAGGCTGAATATCCATCTTCTGAGTCTTTCTATCATGGTATATTCACGCCGTTTTCATTCAGATAGTCTATCATCTTCTTTATCTGCCGGTAATCGGAATCCGTCGCCTCTGCAAACCCGTATTTGAACTCTTCGTCCCATTGCTCCATTATTCGGCGGTGTTCGGGGTTGTTATAATCCAAGGAAAGGAGGGCCTTTTTCATAGCGCTTATGAGTTCAGCCGGCGCGTCCGCCCGTGTTACTATCGGCAAGCCGGGTATCGGATCGGAAACCGCTATCACTTTCAGTCCCCTGTCTTTTAAGCTGTTCGCAACTGCATCTATAACGGCGCCAGCATCGAATTCTCCTCTCAGGACTTCTCTTGCGACAGAGTCGTGGTATCTGAGGTTTATGCGCCGAGAGAGGTCTCCAAGCCTTATCCCTGCGTTGAAATATAAATGATAAAGCGGAGCAAGATAGCCCGATGTCGATAATTTCGATGCAAAGGCGACGGATTTCCCCTTGAGGTCGGACAGGGTCTTTATCTTTTTATTGTCTGTCCTCGCTATGAAAACGCTCCGGTAATAAGGCTTGCCGTCATGTCCTAATGGTTTGAGTATCGGGATTATAGCGAACTGCTTTTTTGCCTCGAGATAGGTGACGCCGCCGAGCAGCGCGACCTGCACCCTATTGTTCTTAAGAAAATAAATTATATCCCTGTAATCCTGACTGAGCTTCAGTTCAAATCTATACGGGGTATTCTTTGTAAGATAATCCATTAGGGGCTGGTACCTCTGATACATTACAATGGGATGATAAAGGGTTATGGCGCTGAAATAAACTACTTCCTTTGAAGGCACAGCGGCCTTTTCAGCGCATGCGGGTTTTACGTCGAGGGTTGAAACAAAAACAAGCAAAAAAGACAAGATGACGCATCTAAAACTCATATCTTAATTTTAAATAAATATTGTCATTTTTGTCTAATTGCCCGAACCGGTCACCTTGTTATCATTTTTTTGTATCCGACCGGATACAATTACTACCCTCAGCGCGGTGGATTTATCTTGTAACCATGTTTTCTAAATGCCTGCTTTAACTCTCCTCTCTGCTCCTCTGTAAGAGCCGAGTATGCCTGTTTTACCATCTCGGAAGAACGCCCTGTAGGGGAACAGTTATACTTATATATTTCATCCTTTATTTCCTGAGGAAGCTTCGTATCTGCAAGTATTTCTTTTAAATCACCTCCACAGAGTACCCTGTAAAGCTCTGCCCTGTTATCGCCAAATGTACAGGATCTGCTGCCATCTTTTGCAATAAAAAATGTTGATGTACAACCCCAGAAAGTCATAACAGCAGCAAGAATTATTATTGAAAAAATATAGTTTCGCATAGTTACCTCCCCTTTAATGAACC
>JACREW010000132.1 GCA_016212685.1 Nitrospirota bacterium | reverse complement strand
AGGACGGTCGATTACTAAACCATCCCAGATTTGTGAATCTATTTTCAAATCAGAAACACTCATAAATCCTCTCAAATAAACACCCATCAATACTTTTCAGCCACGACCGGTCATCTTAACCGGACACTACTGGTCTAATATCCTTAAAAAGGTTGTCAGGGGGACCGATATGGTCGTTCGTTTCGGCGGAGAGGAGTTTCTCGTCTTACTGCTCGATATAAAGACGGAAGATGCCATTGAGGTGGCTGAAAAGATACGGCAGATGGTCGAGGAGATGAAGATTAAGGTCAGCAACGGCTTTATTCAAAAAACTATCAGCATCGGCGTAAGCGAATTCCCTGCGGACACCCAAAATTTCTGGGAAGCGATTAAATTTGCCGACGTTGCTCTCTATAAGGCAAAAGAACGGGGCAGGAATAAGGTAATAAGGTTTTCCGCCGAGATGTGGGCGGAAGAGAAATATTAGCAGAGAACAGGGTGAGGAAGGTCAATAACCCCAGAACTTAACGGGGTCTATGGCGAACCTTCTCAGCACAGCATCAATAACCCTCACACTATGTTCCGTACTCTCACCATGACACTTGATAGGAATCTGCGGGCCTGTGTACTTGCCGCCTGTCAAGCCAGACTTGAGGATAAGGACTCGCTCGCTGCCTTTGCCTCTATCCTTTACCTCGATAACGCCGAAATCTTTAAGTTTGGAAATAAGCTCCCGGTGTTTCAGCGCATGGGGGCGTATCTTAGGCAAAACAGAACTCTACCTCTTTGACAGGGGGAATGAATTCTTTCTTGTGGGGAATAAGCGGTCGAATGCTCCTTAAGGCGCACCGTTTGGCATGCCCGATCATGCTCCATATCTCGGAAGGCGCCGGCTTAAACACGTTCTCCATATTACCGTTGTCGATCGCAAAACGCACCTGCGCCTTGATAAGGGCGATCATATCATCCTCAACGGCCTTTGCGCTTTTTCCTGTCGCTACAATGTCCATCTGAAGACAATGCGCGATCCACTCTTCGCCTTCCTTGTAAACGACGATGTTCAACTTAATAGACGGGGACATCGGTTTCACCTCCTGCTGCTGTTTTTATTGTATCGGAGGAGGGTAAAAAAATCAAACGAAGTTTGAACGGATCATTAGGAAATTAATGGTGCCGAAGGCGGGACTCGAACCCGCATAGGTTGCCCCACACGCCCCTCAAACGTGCGTGTCTACCAGTTCCACCACTTCGGCAGTTTTTTAATATAGCAGTAAAGACCTAATGTTTTCAAGTATTCTGCCTGGGCATCGAGCGCGCAAGAGCCGCGACTGTAACGCTTTTTGCGCCTGATTTAATCAATGTTTTCGCGCATTCCCGAACAGTAGCGCCTGTGGTTATCACGTCGTCTATAAGCAATAAATCCATGCCGCTTATTTTCCCGGACACTGAAAACGCGTTCTTCAGGTTTTTCAGCCTTTCCTCTCCGCCGACATCGGTTTGCGGGAGCGTCGCTTTTGTTTTTTTAAGCGCGTCCGTCATAAGGGGGACTCTTAATTTTTTTGAGAGATGGGCGGCTATCGCAGCCGTCTGGTTGAATTCCCTTTGCTTAAGGCCCTTGTGGTGCATGGGAACAGGGACTATTCCGTTAACTTCAGGCAGAGGCAGTTCTGAAAGCAAGAGCCCGAGCGGTTTTGACAACCTTTTTACGCCGTTGAATTTAAGCAGATGGATGGCCTCTTTTAACGCCCCTTCGTAAATGCCGTAGTAAAGCGCTTTTGAAAACGGCGGTTTTGCTTTCATGCAGGATTCGCAAAGCGTGGTATGAACTGAAATTGCCGGCCTCCCGCATATCCCGCAAGCAGGACCCGAATATTTTTCGATGCCCTTCCAGCAGTTTGTGCAAAAGGGGTTATAAAGATAGCTGTCCGATTTGCTTTCGCATACAGGGCATTTTGAAGGGAAAAAGAGGTTGAGTAATTTGCTGAACATTCAGAAATTTTTATAGGCAGGACATAGCATTTCCGCTTCATTCTCGAATGGCATCCCGCCATTCTCCGAAGCTGCGCCAGCCCGCTTAAACATCCGTGTTACGCTTGGGCTGCCGAAGTCGCTCCAATACCATGTCCTGCCTAATAGTCGCCGAATTAACGGAAATACTATATCCTGCCTAAATTGCCCCAATACCCTTTCTACCTCGTGCTCTAAAACTGCTCTTTCAATACTATAATCTCATCCCGTTTCTGTCCGGTCGAGATAATATGAACCTTTATGTCGAGCATCTTCTCTATTGTCCTGATATATTTCTTCGCATTAGCCGGCAGTCTGTTAAAATCCTTTATGCCGAGGGTGCTCTCTTTCCATCCGTCGACCGTTTCGTAAACAGGCGTGCAGTTGTTCAGCACGTCTATTTCTTTCGGAAATTCCGTATATCTCTTGCCCTTGTATTTATAGCCTACGCATATCTTGAGTTTGTCGAAGCCGTCGAGTATGTCTAACTTCGTAATCGCAAGCCCCGTCAATCCGTTTATGCGTATGGCATGCTTCAATATCAATATATCGAGCCAGCCGCATCTCCTCGGCCTTCCTGTTGTCGCGCCGAATTCGCCGCCCTTTTGCCTTATGGCCTCGCCGAGCGAGTCTTTAAGCTCCGTGGGGAAAGGCCCTTCGCCGACCCTTGTGGTATAAGCCTTTACAACGCCGAGCACCTTTTTTATCTTTGTCGGGCCTACTCCGAGCCCTGTGCATGCGCCTCCCGCAATAGTGTTTGAAGACGTGACAAACGGATAAGTGCCGTGGTCTATATCCAGCAAGGTTCCTTGTGCGCCTTCAAAGAGGACTTTTTTCCCTGAAGCTATCTCTTTGTTTATTATCAGATCGGTGTCCGCGATATATGGCGCAAGCCTTTCCGCATACTTCATATACTGTTTGTATATCTCTTTCTCGCTCAGCGGAACGGTTTTATAGAGATTTTCAAGAAGGACGTTTGCCGTCGAAAGGTTTGCGGAGAGTTTTTCTTTAAAGACGGCGGGATCGAGCAAATCCATCATCCTTATGCCGAGCCGGGCGATCTTGTCCGTGTATGAAGGTCCTATTCCTCTTCCTGTAGTGCCTATTTTTTTGCCGCCCTTTTTGCTTTCATTACCCTTGTCTATCGCGACATGGTAAGGCATTATTACATGAGCGTTTTTGGATATGAGGAGGTTTTTGTTTATGTTTATGCCCCTCTTTTTCAGGCCGTCCATCTCTTCTATCAATGCGGCCGGATCGATAACAACGCCGTTTCCGATTATGCACTTTTTATTTTTGTGAAGCACTCCCGAAGGGATAAGGTGCAGGATATACTTCTCGGTTTTTATGACTACGGTATGCCCCGCGTTGTTGCCGCCCTGATAACGCGCGACTACGTCGGCCTTTTCCGTGAGGAAATCGACTATCTTTCCTTTTCCTTCATCGCCCCACTGTGTTCCCACTATAACTACTGTTGACATATATTACCTCTTATAAGTTTATTACCTTGACATCAAGGATATTGGGAAGATTTTTAATTTCGTTCAGGGTCTTGTCCGATACCGGAGAATCTATATTCACCACCGATATCGCCCGACCCCCGGCGGCTTCTCTTCCGAAATGCATCCGCGCTATATTGATATTGTTTTTGCCCATGAGCGTTCCGATATTCCCTATGACTCCGGGCTTGTCATTATTATACATAAAGAGCATGCTTCCTTCAGGCACTATCTCCACGGTAAAATCATCTATCTTTACTATCCGGGGGTCTTTCTTGCTGAAAAGAGTTCCGGATACGGAGAGCTCCTTTTTAGGGGATTTGACCCTCATGACTATTATGCTCTGATAATCGCCCGCGTCCATGCTCTTTGTCTCTTTTACCTCTATGCCTCTTTCTTTGGCAATGAAAGGCGCATTCACAAAATTGACGGTCTCTTCGAGGATCGGCGTAAGAAGTCCCTTAAGCGCCGCGATGGTAACCGGTGACGATTTCAGTTCAGACGCATCGCCCCTGTATTCTATGGTAACCTCTGTTATGCCGCCCTCGAATATCTGGGAGGCAAAGCTCCCGATCTTTTCGGCAAGATTTATGTAAGGCTGTAAAACTGCCACCTGATCCGCGGGTATGGAAGGGAAGTTCACCGCGTTTCTGATCGTGCCGTGAACGAGATAATCGACTATCTGCTCCGCAACCGCTATTGCGACGTTTTCCTGCGCCTCTTGGGTGGATGCTCCAAGATGCGGCGTGCATATCACCTTTTCATGCCCGACCAGCGGATTATTTTCCGGCGGCTCTTTTTCAAACACGTCGAGCGCCGCGCCCGCAACCTTGCCGCTTTCAAGGGCGTCAAAAAGATCTTTTTCGTTGATTATTCCGCCCCTCGCGCAGTTTATTATGAATACGCCGTTTTTCATTGTTTTTAGCGTCTGCGCGTTAATGAGGTTCTTTGTCTCAGCGGTTAATGGGGTATGAGTGGTTATAAAATCGGCTTCTTTAATAAGCTCCGCAACCTCCATTTTCTTGATGCCCATCTGTTTTGCCTTTTCCTCGCTTAAAAACGGGTCGTATGCGATGACGTTCATTCCGAGCCCCTGCGCCCTCTTCGCAACCTCGCCGCCGATGTTGCCGAGGCCGATGACTCCGAGGGTCTTATTGAAAAGCTCCGCGCCCATGAATTTCTTTTTTTCCCATTTGCCTTCGGTCATGGAGGCATTTGCCTGAGGTATCTTGCGGGCAACAGCAAATATCATGGCGATAGTATGCTCTGCGGTGGTTATAGTATTTCCGCCGGGAGTGTTCATTACGACAATGCCGCTTTTTGAAGCGGCGGCCTTGTCCACGTTGTCAAGGCCCGAACCTGCGCGTCCGATTACTTTGAGGTTCTTTGCCGCGTCGATAATATCCGCAGTCGCCTTTGTAGCGCTCCTGACTATAAGAGCGTGATATTCCCCGATGATGGATTTCAGCTCTTCCGGTTTTAATCCTGTCTTGACATCCACGTCAAGCCCGGCCTTTCTCAGAATTTCTACGCCTTTTGATGAGATGTTGTCGCTTACCAGTACCTTCATAACAAATACCTCCTTTTATTTAGCTCCTCATAACAGAGTGAGCGGTATAGCAAAAACTTACAATATCTGTAAGCATTAGATGATTACTGGTGTGCTAAAAAGCCTTTTAGCGCGATACCTTAGCGCCGAACCCTCCCGCCATTTAAAGGCACTTTCAATATTACCTGTCCATTAACCAAAAAAAATAGGCACTCCAATAATCTTATCGCATTTAAAAGGCTTTGAGGCATAACAGTAATCAATATACCTGCTGTTTATCTTTACTACATCAACAATTCCTGCGCCTTTGCAACCCCTTTGCCGAGTTCGATATTCGCGCCCATGCCCTTGAGAGTCATCTCAAGCGCGGCAATGCCTGTGATAACATCGAATGTATCGGCATAGCCCAAATGAGCGAGCCTGTAAATCTTGCCTTTAGCCCTGTCCTGCCCTCCTGCGCCCGTGATTCCGTATTTCTCGCGCAGCGTTTTATATACTTCTTGACCGTCTATTCCGGCAGGCATTTCAATCGCTGTAACGGAATTGCTCGGAGACTCTTTGGAATAAAGACCGAGACCGAGAGCCTTTACAGCCGCGCGTGTGGCATCGGCAAGCATCGCATGCCTTTTAAAGACATTCTCAAGTCCTTCCTTTTGGAGTATTTTAACGGCCTCATTGAGCCCTATGATCAAAGTAACCGCGGATGTAAAGTTTGTCTGATTTTTCGTGAGATTTTCCCTTTCTTTTTTGAAGTTGAAATAGAACTTGGGCATTTTCGACGTCTCGTTTTTCTTCCAAGCCTTTTCGCTCACGCTTACAAACGCGAGTCCCGGAGGCAGCATCAGTCCCTTCTGAGAGCCTCCGACCAGTATATCTATGCCCCACTCATCCGTCCTTATATCCTGAGCAACGAGCGCGCTTATCGCGTCAACGATAAAGAGCGTGTCAGGATAATTCCTTATAACCTTTCCGAGCCCTTCGATGTCGTGATACACGCCTGTCGATGTCTCTGTCGCCTGAACGAACACGCCCTTGATCTCAGGGTCTTTCTTCAATGCTGCTTCGACAGCAGCGGGCTTTATGGAATATCCCCATTCAACTACGATCTCTTCGACCTTAAGGCCGTACGCCTGACAGATTTTTGTCCACCTCTCTCCGAACTTTCCGCCGTTGACGACAAGCACCTTATCTCCGGCATTGAAGAAGTTGTTCACAGAGCCGACCATTCCGCCTGTTCCTGTCGAGGCAAGGATAAGAACGTCGTTTTTTGTCTGAAAGAGCCATTGAAGCCCTTTCTTCGCGGAATCGAGCACCGGAAGAAAATCCGGAGACCTGTGGTGTATTATCGGCATAGCCATCGACAAAAGCACTTCGGGCGGCACAGGCGTGGGCCCGGGTGCTAAAAGGTATCTCTTTAACATAAGTCCTCCTACTGAGTGATTTTAACTCCCCCTCACCCCCTCTTAAGTTAAGAGGGGGTGAGGGGGAGTTATTCAGGCAATTTCGCAAGATATGTATGATAATACAAACCCATTGTATTTGAAAAGTCTTTTGTTAAAGGGTAAAATAGAGGCAAATCGAAGCATTGACCGGGGGCACTGAAAAAAATGACTAAACAAAAACTCTTGGCATCCCTTCCGTCCGTTGATGAGATATTGAAATCCGAAAAAGGATTAGAATGGCAGGAATCATATCCGAGGCGGTATGTGCTTCAGGCGATCCGCGAGATCATCGAGCAAACGAGGCAGGCGGTACTGAAAGACGAGATAAAAGAGATCTCATTGGAAGATATGCTCCCTCATATTCAGCACAGGATCGAAAGGCTTTCCGTTTTCAGCCTAATGCCTGTTATTAACGCAACAGGCGTTGTAATGCATACAAACTTAGGAAGGTCGGTGCTTTCTGAAGAGATATTAGAGAACGTGAAAAAAGTCGCGTGCGGATATTCAAATTTAGAATACGATCTCGAAAAAGGCGAAAGGGGCAAAAGATATTCGCACATACAAAGATTATTGAATGAAATAACAGGAGCGGAGAGCAGCCTTATCGTAAATAATAACGCGGCGGCGGTATTTGTATGCCTGACCGCCCTCGCAAAAGGCAAAGAGGTAATAGTATCGAGAGGCGAGCTTGTCGAGATAGGAGGGTCTTTCAGGGTTCCCGATGTTATGAGCGCAAGCGGAGCGATTCTTAGAGAAGTCGGAACAACAAATAAAACCCATGTCCGCGACTATGAATCGGCGATAAATGAAAACACCGGATTGCTTTTAAAGGTGCATCAATCCAATTTCAGGACAATCGGGTTTACAAAACAGGTTGAGATAGAAGAAATGACAACCCTCGGCAAAAAGCATAACATTCCCGTGATGTTCGACCTCGGAAGCGGATGTCTTATCGATTTAAAACCTTACGGCGTTCACATCGAGCCTACAGTTCAAGAAATAGTCAAATCAGGCTGCGATATTGTTACATTCAGCGGAGACAAGCTCTTGGGAGGCCCGCAGGGCGGAGTGATAGTCGGGAAATCGGACTTGATAGAGAAGATCTCAAAAAATCCGCTAATGCGCGCGGTGAGGATAGATAAGCTTACCCTTTCCGCCTTTGAAGCGGTTTTAATGAACTACCTCGATGAGGATAAGGCTAAAGTAAATATACCGACAGTAAGGATGCTTTTGCAGGATGTTAATGAAATAAAGGCGAGGGCAAAGAAAATCTCGATGAGGCTGAAGCGGGAAATAAAAGAGGCTATCGCAGAGATGGATGTGATCGAAGATTCGTCCCAATCCGGCGGCGGCGCGCTGCCTGAAATAGAATTCAAGACATTTGCAGTTGCCGTCAAGCCTAAAAAATTATCGGTAAACAGACTCGAAGAACGCCTGCGCCACGGCAACCCGCCCATAATCGCGAGGATTAAAGACAACGCATTGATCATCGACGCAAGGACGATAGGGGATAATGAGGTTGAGGCTTTGGTAAAGGGGATAGAAGCGGCAACGGTATAAATTTAAAAAGTTGAAAATGTTTTATTTTTCCTTCATAACAGTAATCTTCTCTTCCTCCATTTCTACCACCCTCGACTCTGTGCCCTGCTCAAGGGTCTTGACCTCGTAAATCTCCACAGGTCTTTCCTTGCCCTTGACTACGACTTTCTCCAACCCTCTCGCCTCGGTCCTCCATAGTCTGCCGCTCGCAATCAAATCCTTAATTTTGTTCATTGTAAATTCCGTAGCAAGGATATGGACGTCGTATTTTCTTGTAAGACTCTCTACCCTCGAACCGAGGTTTACATGGTCTCCGATTACCGTGTAATCCATCTTTTTGCCCTCGGCGCCGATATTTCCGACAATCACTTCGCCGGTGTTTATGCCTATTCCACAGTCGAGGGAAGGCTTGCCTGCGGCCTCCCATTTCGCCTGGAGTTCCTTGAGCCGCGTCACCATGTTCAACGCGCACTTAACGGCAAGTTCCGCGTGATTTTCCTGAGGCATGGGCGCATTCCAGAAAGCTAAAATCGCATCTCCTATGAATTTATCGAGAGTGCCTTCCCATTTAAATACTATATCGGTCATTTCACCCAGATATTCATTCAATATGGTAACGACCTCTTCAGGAGAGTGCTTTTCTGAAAAAGAGGTAAACCCTCTGACATCCGAAAAAAGAACGGTAATCTCCCTGCGCGCGCCTCCGAGTTTAGCCATTTCGGGATTTTTGATAAGCTCATTCACGACCCTTTCGGTTACGTAACTCGAAAACATCGCCTTCATCCTTTTTGCATGCTTCTCTTCAACGGCATAGTTATATGCCGTTATACTTATAAAAATGATCAGCGTGTTCAGCGAAGCGTATGTGACATTCACCCACAGACCCTTATAGGCAAACAGGACATAACCTGCCGCAAGAATAAACAGAAGAAACAGCCCTGTCACGACTGACGCGCCGAGCGCTTTATATCCCGGAATCAAAAAAGACAGCAGTATCCCGAATAAGATAAGAACAAGCAGATTTATAAAGAAGGGGACTGTCTTTATGAATTTATTTTCGAGTATGGAGGTGATAACGCTCGCGTGTTTTTCGACCCCCGGCATTGCAGGAGAAAAAGGAGTTACTCTCAGGTCGTAAATGCCTACCGCAGACGCTCCGATTAAAACGATCTTGCCCTGCAAAATTTCATTCCCTGCCTTGCCCTCGATTATGTCGGATATGGGAATATACTTAAACGTCTGGTTCGAGCCGTAATAATTGATCAGCGCCCTGCCCCACCGGTCGGTCGGTATATACCGTTTGCCTACATGAATACCTTCCGTTGCTTTTAAAACAACCTTCCCCGGAGGAATTCCAAGATAAACGGCCGCAGCCTGAAGCGTTATCGAAGGATAAAGATAACCGCCGTGCTCGATTACCAGCGACTCCCAACGCAGTGTGCCGTCGCCGTCGGGGAACATATTTATATGCCCGATGGTCATCGCCTCTTTTATGAGTTCCGGTACTGGTATAAGAACACCCTTAGACATTATCGGGTTGTATTTGTTGAACATATCCGGATCCCTAACGGAACTGAAGGCCGCTCCGGCAAGCAGCTCATTCTCGGATATTTTCGCTTCCCTCTCAAAGTCGAAGACTACCGGCAATATTACATTTCCCGCATTCTTTATTGCCGCGCCGAGAAGAATGTCGTTTTTCTCTCTCTCGCTGAAGATAACGTCGAAAACTATCAGTTCGGCGCCTGCGTCGGTTAATCTTTTGACCAGAGCCGCTATCTTATCCCTGTTCCACGGCCATCTGCCGAGCCTCTCGATGCTCTTTTCGTCTATCGCAGCAATAAAAATATTGTCCGGCGGCTTTATAGCGCCCCTTATCTTAAACCTGTAATCGTAGAGTTTTTCTTCGAGGGCTTCCAGCGGTGACAGTTTTAGAAACATTAATCCGGCCAGCAAACTTGTAACGATAAGACCGATAAGAAAAGCCGCCCTGTTTCTTTTAGTCCCTTGAGTGAAAACGGCTGCAAGACTTCTTATTAAATGATTCAGCGTCCCTTTTCTAAAGGGTGAATTTTCCATATGAACGTTTACGTGCTCTCGGCTAACGTATTTTCGAGCACTTGATTGAGACTGATAACGCCTTTCAATGCCTTGTCTATAGCCTCCTGCCGTAGCGTCATCATGCCTGACTGAATCGCTGCCCGCCTTAATTCGTCCGTCTGCGCGCCTTTAATGAGCAGGTTCCTGAACTCTTTGCCTATCAAAAGGACTTCGTAAATGCCGGTACGCCCTCTTTCACCGCTGCCGTCGCATGCCTCGCACCCCTTGCCCCTATATAGAATCGTTCCTGCCTTTATATCTCCTTTGGACAGTTCTTCCTCTTCCTTTGTCGCCTCATACGATTCCTTGCATTTTGAACATATTCTCCTCGCAAGCCTCTGGGCGCAGACAAGAACAAGGGAGTCCGCGATCAGATATGTTTCCACGCCCATTTCGATAAGCCTCGTCACCGTGCCCACCGCGTCATTCGTATGCAATGTAGAGAAAACCATATGTCCTGTAAGCGATGCCTCTACAGCCGACTTCGCGGTTTCGATATCTCTTATTTCGCCGATGAGAATAATATCCGGGTCATGCCGCATAAACGCCTTAAGGGCCTTTGCGAATGTATAATTAGTTGCCGGGTTTACGCTGCTCTGTATAATCTGCCCTCCAAGGGTTGTTTCTACAGGATCTTCGGCGGTAACTATTTTTACATCCGGGGTGTCGAGCGTCTTTAGCGCTGCAAAGAGAGCGGTAGATTTTCCACTTCCTGTCGGCCCTACGTGCAACAATATCCCGTAAGGCACTTGTATCGCTTCTCTGTAGAGTTTCATGCAGTGGTCGTTAAATCCGAGCATGTCGAGAGTCAGGACATTGCCCGATTTGTCGAGAATTCTCATGACGACGTCCTCTCCAAACGGAGTAGGCACGGTCGATACCCTGAGATCTATTTCGAAGCTTGAATTGTATTTTGTAAAATCCACCCTTCCGTCCTGAGGCACTCTCTTTTCGTCTATCCTAAGGTCAGCCATGATTTTAAACCGCGTTATTATAGCGTCCTGGGCATACTTGGGAACCCTCATTACTTCAGCAAGATCTCCGTCAACGCGGTATCTGACGCGCAGATTATACAGCGAAGGTTCAAGGTGTATATCGCTGGCCCTCCTGCCCACGGCTTCCTCTACTATCCTGTTTGCAAGAAGCACTATAGGCTGGCTGTTTTCCGTGGCCTCTTCCTGAGCCAACTCCGCCATTTCGACTTCCATTCTCATCGTTTCGGCGACAGTGTCGAGCAGGGTGCCGAGCCCTAAATTCTCCTTGTCTTTTCCCTTGTCCTTGGCAAGCCAGTAAAATTTGTCTATGCCGGCAAACAGTTTGGCCTGCGTGGTCACGACTACCTTCACAGTTTTTACGGTAAACCGCGCGTCTTTGCAAAAACGCGTTATCTCATCGAGCGCCATCAGATCTCTCGGTTCGACCATTGCGACGGTCAGCACCGGCTCCTGAAACTTCAAGGGCAGCACCTTCAGATGTTTCGCGTAAGCCGGCTTGATTATTTTCATCAGATCGGACTGCATTGTGGTGGTAGTTATATCCAGAAACTCATACCCGAGCGACTCCGCAAGCGCGGCCGTTACCTTTTCTTCGGGAACGCCCGCTTCTATAAGAAGCTGCTCAAGATTTTTCCTTTCCTTTAGAACTTTCTGAACCAGTTCCTGCAATTGTTCCGGTGTTACAAGCCCTTTTTCTACGGCAAGCTCTTCGAGACTCTTTTTAGGAGCCTTTTTTGTATCTTTAGCATCGAGCGGTTTCTTTAAGTCCATCATATCCTCGTAAATATGAGTATTAGTTTGCGCACCTTATTTTTCTCATCGAGATAAGGGATAACTTTGACTTCGAGCACCGACAACTGGGCAATCATCTTATACCCTTTTGTTAGAACTTCATTTATCTTTTGCTCAATTTCCGTGCCCCTGAAGCTCGGGAACAAGTCGAGCAGATCTTCTCCGATCATAGAATCGGCAGAATGCCTCATGCCGCTCATAATTTCGAGAAACTTGCTTGCGGAAAGGATTTTCCTTTTTGGATCGAGAATGCAGAGGCCCTCTTCGATATCGTCGATGATATATCCCCTGAGTTTTCTCTCTTCCTCGATAGCCTGATATGAGAGCGCATTATTAACCGCAATGCCTAAGAGAAAAGCGAGCTGCTCCATCATATCGACATCGATATCGGAAAAGCCATCGGACTTATTAAGGGCTTGAAAAACCCCGACCACCTCTCCCTTTGCCTTAACCGGAACCGCCAGCACGCTCTTTGTCCTGTACCCGCTCTTTTCATCCCATCTCTTATCGAAGCACAAATCTTTGCATACGGCTATTAATTCGGCATCGTCATACGCGTCTTTTATATTCAAGATTTCTCCAGACATCGATGAGTATCCCGCAAGGCTTCTGTTCGTAACCGGAACCCTTATTTCCACGAGATTGTCTGCCTGAAGGACTTTTGAGTAGAGCTCGTTATTATCGCTGTCGACCAAAAAAAGCGTGCACCTATCGGCTCCGAGGAGTAACTTTATATCATTAACCACTGTTGTAAGCACGGAATCGATATTGAGGGTCGAAAGAATAGTGTCGAGGATATCGAAAAAGTTTTCTGTCTTTAAGGCAAGCTGTCCCATAAGGGTCTCCTTTTAAGAACTCGTTACATTATAGCAAAATTTTCAATGTTTTCCACATGTTTATAATCCCTAATCATAGTGATGTGAGGCATACTTCAAAAGCCTTTACTAAGTGTAATTGCCGGTGCAATCCAAAGATTATATTTGTATCAATTAATAACAAAGCACTGTTGCAACTGACGAGAGAGAGAATGTTGTTATGACATTCCATATGAGTAAAGACTTTTTCAGCACGCCTCACATCCCATAATTTGCAATCAAACATTAAAAAGGCATGGAAGGCATGGCGGAAAAGACTTTACCGGCGAAATTTCCAACCGGCATATGCCTTCCCGTCATCCGCATCGGTGCTCACTTATTGGGTAATTCGCCGAATATCTGT
>JACREW010000131.1 GCA_016212685.1 Nitrospirota bacterium | reverse complement strand
TAAAAAACTTCGGTGTCGTCTTCGAGCCTTATGCCTTTTCTTTCGGCCTCGCTCCTTGCCCATGCCGCAACCTCATGCCCGTACTTCTTCCTGAAATCTCCCCAACATCCAATGTGCAGTAGTTTCAATTTCTTCCTCCTTATATTTGGTTTTTACTCTGTTCCAAAGCAATAGCCTTAAGGGCGTATTGCCTGATAACCGCAGCTATCGAGGTCTGGAGCACATCTGCCGTTTCTTCGAATTTCTCGAAGTCCGCGTTTGTGAATCTCACAAGAACGGCCTTTACTTTCAGTTTTTCTTCCGGCTTTCTCGGTTTCTTTGCCTTTTTCTTCATTCCTTAATAGTAACTATTAGTTAGTTTTAATTGCTTTTAATAATTATTAGCAATTTTTAGTAATAAATAGTAACTATTAGAAAATATTTTGTCAAGAACTTTTTTTCACCATTGTCAAGCATGGAAGGCACGGCTTCAAAGACTTTACAAGTGTCAGTTTACGTTCAGAGCACAGATATTCGGCGAATTACCCAATAAGTGAGCACCGATGCGGATGACGGGAAGGCATACGCCGGTTGAAAATTTCGCCGGTAAAGTCTTTTCCGCCATGCCTTCCATGCCTTGACTACGAAAAAACTTGCAGTCCCGGTATTTTTGAAATATACTTTTAAACATGGACTACTCGATAAAGATAGGCGGCGAGGCCGGACAGGGCATACAAACAATCGGCGACACCCTCGCAAGGGTTTTCTCGAGGTCGGGCTATCATGTGTTTACGCATCAGGACTATGAATCCCGCATAAGAGGCGGCCACAACTTTTTTCAGATAAGGTTCTCGGACAAGCCGGTTTCCGCATCGAGGAATAAAATCGACATCATCGTTGCGCTCGACAAAGAGAGCATATTACAGCACGAAGAAGAGCTTTCGGATATAGGGCAGATAATCTACGACTCCAAAACTCTTAACTCTCAACCCTCAACTCAGAACTCAGTTGATATTCCGTTTGTGAATTTAGCAATCGAACACGGAGGAAGCAAGATCATGGCGAACACAGTTGCCACAGGCGCGGTGCTCGGAATGCTCGGCATGGAATTGGATATTCTGCTTGCGATAATAAAGGATACCTTCAAGAAAAAAGGCGAAGAGGTTATAAGGGCAAACGTCAATGCCGCAATGGCAGGGCATGATCACGCTGTAAAACAGTGCATGAAGTGTTCTTTTTCCGCTGCTCCGCCGTCAAAGCCCAAAATGCTGATACCGGGCATCGAAGCGATAGGATTAGGCGCGATAGCGTCCGGGTGCAAATTCTACGCGGCATATCCGATGACGCCTTCCACCGGGATAATGAATTATATCGCGGGAAAGGAAAAGGAATACGGCATTATCGTCGAGCAGGCGGAGGACGAGATAGCGGCAATAAACATGGCGCTCGGCGCTTCGTTCGCGGGAGTCCGCGCGATGACGGGAAGTTCCGGCGGGGGCTTTGCATTAATGGTGGAAGGCATATCGCTGGCAGGCATGACGGAGATTCCTGTGGTTATAGCCCTCGGGCAAAGGCCGGGGCCTGCTACAGGATTTCCGACAAGGACGGAGCAGGCAGACCTTAATTTTGCCCTATACACCTCGCACGGCGAATTCCCGAGGATAATCTTCGCGCCCGGAACCCCGGAGCAGGCGTTTTACCTCACAAACAAGGCATTCGAATTGTCGGAGAAATACCAGATACCGTCGATAATCATATTCGATACATATCTCTCGGATTCGGAATGGACGTATGAAGGATTCGACTTGAGCAGGATCAAATATAACGATTACAGGCTCAGGGGAGAGGTGTTCGCAAACTTGCCGGTATATAAAAGGTTTGCTTTCACGCAAACCGGCGTATCGCCGCTTGGCGTTCCCGGAGAAGCGCGGCATCTTGTGGTGATAGACAGCGACGAACATGACGAAGACGGGCATATCGTGGAAGACGCGGAAACACGGATAAAGATGGTAAACAAAAGGCTCTTCAAGAAATTGCCTCTCATAAAAAAAGAGATCGAGCCGCCTTCCATTTACGGCCATTCAAATCCTGAAATAATAATAGCGGGATGGGGTTCGACTTATGGAGTGATGAAAGAGGCTGCGGATGAGCTTTCGGCGAATCTGGATATTGCCATGCTGCATTTCAGCGAAATTTATCCGTTCCCTCCGGTGAATAAATTCAATTATATAAAAACATTAGAAGATACAAAGATGACCATATGCGTCGAGAACAACGCCACAGGCCAGTTTGCGAGGCTCATGAGAGCGGAAACCGGATATGCGTTCAATAGATCGATTAATAGATTCGACGGCAGACCCTTTACGGTAGAATCTTTGATAGGAGAAATAAATGTCCTCATTAGATGATTATAAGGGACAAACCCCTGCATGGTGTCCGGGATGCGGCAATTTCAGCATCTTAAAGACATTCAAGGATGCGATGGTTGAAATGGGCATAGAACCCCATAAGTTCGCCATCGTATCTGGCATCGGGCAGGCAGGCAAATTCCCGCACTATGTTAGATGCAATACGTTCAACGGCCTTCACGGAAGGACATTGCCTGTCGCAACAGCGATAAGGCTTGCCAACCATGACATGCTTACCATAGCCGTTGCCGGGGACGGCGACTGCTACGGCGAAGGCGGCAACCACCTGATGCATGCCATGAGAAGAAATATAAGCGTAAAACTCTTTGTTCATGACAACCAGATATACGGTCTCACAAAAGGGCAGGCGTCTCCCACGAGCATGGAAGGAATGGTTACAAAGAACCAGCCCTTCGGCGTTTTTTCGGAGCAGCTTAATCCTATGGCTCTGGCGGTAGCTCTCGACTGCAGTCTTGCGGCGAGGGGCTTTGCGGGCGATATTGAACATCTCAAGGGATTAATAAAACAGGCCGTAAACCATAAAGGGTTCACGCTGGTGGACATACTTCAGCCTTGCGTAACATTCAACAAGATTAATACATACGAATGGTACAGGCAGCGGGTCTATCGCATCGAACCGGATTACGACCCCGAAAACAGGGCAGCGGCATTCAATAAAGCCCTCGAATGGGGAGACAGAATTCCGATAGGAATAATCTATAAGAATAATAGGCCGACCTTCGAGGAAAGGATACCGGTAATTAAGGAAGCGCCTTTGGTGAAACAGCCTTTCGATCCAAAAAAGATAGAGAACACACTGAAGGAATTTTATTGATTACTCCAGACCTTTCCTCAGTTCATTGATCCAAATATCTATTTGCTTGATTTGTTCTTCTTTTGTAAGACCTTCTATATTTTCTGCTGCCGTG
>JACREW010000130.1 GCA_016212685.1 Nitrospirota bacterium | reverse complement strand
GCGGAAACACTCTCGATATCCTTTCGCACCGTAAGCATTAAGAACGGAAGCTTTTTTATCTTTTTGTCCTCTCTGATTTTTATTAACAACTGGTTGCCGTCCATATGGGGCATGTTCCAATCCGATATAATCAGGTTATAATTGCCTGCCTGTATCTTCTCCAATGCCTCAAGCCCGTCGTAAGCAATATCGATACTCTCGCATGAAAAGTTAGAATCGAGAATCAACTTCAATGCGAGTGTGATATTCTCGTCATCTTCTACGATCATTACCCTTAATTTTTTTGAATCGTCAACAGTTACCGACATTGCGCTCCCTATTAAGCACTTCTTTAACCATGGAGACTATATCGGATGCCTTGAAGGGCTTTCTCAGACAACCGTCAATATGCATATCCTGGATATCCATATTAGACCCTGTCATCGCGATTATTTTAATATCAGGGCTTATCTCTCTGAGGCTTTTTATCAGTTGGATACCATCCATCTCAGGCATTAATATATCCGTTATTACAACATCTATAACTTGGTTCTTAGACCTGAAGAACTCCAGGCATTTGAGAGGGCTTATATATACAACGACATTAAAGCCGTTTTCAAGGAGGGCGTCTCTTAACAGTTCCATAATCAAAATCTCGTCGTCAACAACGAGTATTGTCTCAGGCCCCTTGAATTGGACGACCTCTTCTGTTCCAACCATTTCGGTTTTCTTCTTGGATATAGGCAAATAGACATTTAATGTCGTTCCATGCCCGTCTTTGCTCTCAACCGTTATATACCCGCTGTGTTCCTTGACGATGCCGTATACTACGGCAAGACCGACGCCTGCCACTTCCTTCCCTTCCTTTGTGGTATAGAAGGGTTCAAATATATGAGGCAAGTGCTCCTTTGCAATTCCTTTCCCTGTGTCGGAAACCGTGAGATGGAGATATTCACCGCTCCTGATAACCGCCGGTATGTTCAACCTGTTGTCATAAATATCTATAGTGTCGGTCTTTATTGCTATTTCACCGCCATAGGGCATAGCTTCCTTTGCATTTATAATCAGGTTTATAAGCATCTGCTCTGTCTGATTTATATCCCCGACAATGTACGCGAGAGGTTCTTTCAGTTCTCTTCGGACAGTTATATCCTTTTGCAGGAATTTAGATATCATTGTCAGTGTGTTTTCAATAACTGTATTTATATTGAATGGAACAGGCTCGAACTCATCCTTTCTGGCAAGGCTGCGCAATTGAGAGACCGTCTTGGATGCCCTTTGCGCTGTTTTCTCGATAATGCTTATGCAGCTAAACGTATCAGGGGCAATGGTTTTGTCCTGAAGTATTACATCAGTAAAACTTTGTATTATGGTCAGGTTGTTTTTGAATTCATGCATTATCCCGTCTACGAGTTTGCCGATGGATTCCATCTTCTGGGAGTATAATATCTGTGCCATAACCTTTTTTCTGTTGGTGATGTCCTGCTGGAATGACTGGATTAATAGCCTGCCGTCAATTTCAACGGCATTTGAGCTTACCTCCAGTGATATTTTAGCGCCGTCTTTCCTGAGATGTTCTGTTTCAAAGAACATTGCCTCGCCTTTCAGAAGCCTTGACATCCTCTCTCTAAATATTTTTCTATTCTTTTCTGTCTCGATATTATCTATATTGAGTCCGATGAGATCGTCTCTATTGTATCCATGCATTTCACATGCCTTCCGGTTAGCCTCTATAATAACCCCGCTGCTGTCCATAATCATTATTCCGGTGCCGGCATTCTCGAAAATGGTTTTAAACATTGTCTCCCCTTAGTGAAACAAACATTCTATAAATATTATAAAGATTAAGACCCGATGTCAATTATTATTGTCTGCTATAATTTGATTTCCACATATGCCCTTTCGCGCAGTCCTTTTAGCCAGTTCCTGTATTCCTTCATGAATTTCTCGTCCAGCATCTTTTGCCTTACCGCTTCTCTCAATTCCTGAGGATTTTTGAACTCTTTCCTTTCGTTCAGCCGCAGTATATGAATGCCGTTCCCGCTCCAGAAAGGTTCGCTTACATCGCCGTCTTTCATCTTTGAGAGGGCATCGAGAAACTCCTTTGAGAGGTCGGACTTTTTAATGAAACCGAGATCTCCGCCGCTCTGCGCGCTCGCGTCTTCGGAGTGCTGCCGTGCCGTCTCGGAAAAATTCCCGCCTGCTTTTATCTTCTTATAAATATCCATGGCCTTAGCTTCCACCTGCTGCCTATCATCAGCCTTTCTGAAGAATACATGGCTTATATTAAACCCGTCGCTCTCCTTTGGGAGTTCCTTATTCTCCGAGAGATACTGATCGAGGTCGCCCTCTGTTATAAGAATTTTACTCTTTACCTCCTGCTCTACCACCCGACCTATTGCTATCTGTTCCGCAAGTTTCTTCCTGTATTCGTTGATGGTAAACCCCTCTTTGCTGATGGCGTTCTTAAACGTCTCGTCGGTCATCGAGTATTTTTTCTTTATACCCTCTATAGCCTTTGTCACCTCCTCACCATCGACTGAAATGCCCGATTTTACGGCCTCCTGAACCTGTAAACGCATATCGATCAGCGTTTCCAGAAAGGCCGCCTCGTTCTCTTTGAAAAACCTGCGTCTGACGTCGTCTTTCATCGCCTTTATCTCATCCGTAGCCTCGAACTCCATCGCCTTGTAAAGGTCGCTCCAGGTTATTACCTCTTTATTCACTCTCGCCATAACCCTGTCGAGCAATATGCCGCCGTGCGCAAAGGTCGCACAGCCGAACAATATAATGCAGATACCGCCCAGTAATTTCTTGAGCATGTTAAACCTCCGTTTAAGTCTATTGAGTTATTGAGTTTATTGAGTCTATTGAGTTAAGACACAACAAACCCAACAGACACAATGAACACAATAAACTACAATATTTTAGCATATTCTCGGTAGTTGTTCTCCGGCAAGCATATCCACTATGCGTGTGCCTCCTATTGCCGTCCTAAGCAAGACCATGCCTTCTGAATCGTCTGTTACTTTACCGATAATTGCCGACTTTTTGCCTAATGGATGTTTCCTCATTTCTTCTACGAGGGTCTCCGCTACGTCAGGAGACACAACGGCGATAAGAACACCCTCGTTGGCTATGTAAAGCGGATCCAAACCGAGCAGTTCGCATGCGCCGATCACCCCCGACGATACGGACAAACCGCTCTCATTAATGACGATACAAAGCCCTGAATCGTTTGCGATCTCCTTAAGAGTAGTGGCCACGCCGCCTCTTGTGGGGTCCCTCATCATACGGATTGCCGGATTCGGCGCGACATCGAACATTCGCTCCACAAGGCCGTTCAACGCCGCAGTGTCGCTTAGTACGGGAGGATCAAAAGAGAGACCGTTCCTTTCGGACAGAACAGCTATGCCGTGATCTCCCATCAAACCGCTGATTATCACCTTGTCACCCGCGCTTATATGCCGGGGGCCGAGGTCAATGCCGTCAGGAATAATGCCTACACCGCTCGTATTTATAAATATGCCGTCCCCCTTGCCTTTGTCCACGACCTTTGTATCCCCTGCTACTATTTTTACAGCGGCATTTTTTGCGGCATCAGCCATTGAAGAAAGGATTTTTTTCAGGTCGTCCATCGGGAACCCCTCTTCGATAATAAATCCGGCAGTAAGATAAAGAGGCCGGGCGCCGACCATCGAAAGGTCATTAACCGTACCGTTGACCGCAAGCCCGCCGATGTTGCCTCCAGGAAAGAAGATTGGGGATACCACATAGGAATCCGTCGTAAACGCCAGCCTTATTGGTGAATGGGTGAATGGATGAATGGGTGAATCGGAGAAATTAATAACCGCAGAATCATTTAGTTCTTTTAAATCGAATTCAGGGACGAAATGCTCCCTGATTAATTGATGCATCAATCTGCCGCCGCTGCCGTGGCCTAAAAGTATTTTTTCCATACTATCTTTCTACGAGGGGATGAACCTCTATAATCTCCGAGGAGATACTTTCTTTCTTTGGACCGACAGCGGTTATATAATACGACCTCTTTGAAGAAAGGGGATCGTTATCCGTAAAGGCGGGCAAGATCGACTCCCCTATTAATTTAAATTCCGTCTCCGATGCCTTTTTCCTGTAAATTCTGTACCCCTTTGTCCATATCTCTTGATTTTCATCCCACATGATATAGACCTTTTGGCTGGAAGGAACATATTTTAGTTTGTTCGGCTTTGAGGGGACAAAGGACTCGGGATTAATCTCAAGTTCTTCCGACGGATAGCCTTCATCCTTGAGTTCGGTATCGAGAAGCGCCCTAACCGTATAATATACCGATTTTTCAGTTTCTATTTTATTTTTAAAGGCCGGCTCTTTTAACGGCGCATTATTCAGCGGCGATGCGCCGTATTTGCCTTTTTCATAACTTTTATAAATGTTATATCTGAGACCTATGGCCTCTTGCCCATTGCCTATCGCCTGCCATGCGATTTCTATGGAATCATTTGTCGTTTTATACGAGAGTTTAACGGGCGGCTTAGAAAGTTCCTTGGGAAATACCTTTATTACCGGCGAATCGTCGCTGATAACGTCCCTAAGACTATACACACGAATTTTATAAAGATATGTCTTCCCTGTCTTAAAGTCCTTGTCTATAAACTGAGAAGTGTCGCTTTTTAGAAATACAATATTTTTAAAATCTTGACCCTTTACCTCCGACCCTTTACCTATAACCTCTTGTCCATTGCCTATTGCCTTTTCTATATAGAAGCCCTTGATCTTCTCTCGTTCCGACGAAGGATACGACCATGAGATTATAAGCTCATCCTCGCGGTGCACTGCCTTTATATCTTTTACCACCTGTGGTTTTTCAAAAGACTTCAGCGTTGGATCGCCTTTTTTCCCGCAGGAGAAAACAATTAGCAGCGCAGCTATAAGCAGCAATAAATATAACAACTTTTCACGCAATAACATTTTTCACCTTATTTCTTATCCGATTTATTCTTTATCTTTTTTATTATCCGTTCAGCAATGCCGACCGCTTTCTGAGCATCTGCTTTTGTCGGCTCTCCAAGGGGGAGAAGTCCGGCCTCGGCAGGATAACGTCCTCTGTAAATACTGTCTATAAAAACCATGTCCCCGTCCGGAATATCGATTTTAATCTTATACCCTCCAAGCAAAGCTATCAACCTCTCAATGCTGTGCGTCTTTTCCAGTTCCCATCCTTTATTCAGCAACAGCGCCTTTAAAGCTTTTTCTATTGCCTGCTGCGAATGGAAGCATGTGCCCTTGTAGAAACCTCCATCAAACAAATATTGGGCCGTCTTTAATTCATCGTCCGCCTGTCCCATCCATTCCTTTACCGCGTTTTTCATATACAGAATCCTCCCTTCCTTTAATATCAGGCTTAAAAACGGGCTGCCCTTCAAATAATGTTCTCGAAAAGCGGAAAGAGGAACCACAAACGGATCAATAGCAAATTTCTTATAAAAATCTTTTAGACACCTGTGCATCAACAGATCGACATTATCAAAGGACTTTCCTCTATCATCAAGAACAACCAATAAATCTAAATCATTCCCTTTGCCTTCTTTCGCAATAGAACCGAAAACAGTAATTGAAAGAGGGTGAAATGCCTTATTTATCTTTTCCGATACCTCTTTTGCGTCTTTTAAAGTAACCATATATTCTCTACTTCAACCCTTTCCTGAACCTTTTAATCTGCTCTTTGACCGCTTCCCGCGATGTGCCGCCGTAAGATTTTTTTGCGTTCACGGATTCCGCGGTGCCGATGAATTTATAAATGTCGTTTCCTATCACATTCGAAAAAAATTTATATTCCGGCATGCTTAAATCGGAGAGCTTTTTATTTTTATCTATGCAATACCTTACTATTTTGCCTGTAATTTCATGGGCTGTCCTGAACGGAACTCCTTTTCTCACGAGATATTCGGCAATATCGGTCGCGGTAGAGAAGGCTGCGTCGGCAGTAGCTCTCATTCGTTTTGTATTGAATTTTATTTTCGGAAGCATCTGGACGAGCGCATTCAATGTTAATTTAACCGTATCTACGGTATCAAAGACAGGTTCTTTATCCTCCTGCATGTCCCTGTTGTAAGTTAGCGGAAGTCCCTTCATTGTTGTTAAAAGGCTTATAAGGCTGCCGTACACCCTTCCTGTTTTTCCGCGCATAAGCTCAGCGACATCGGGGTTTTTCTTCTGGGGCATAATACTTGAGCCTGTTGTAAATGCATCAGGCAATTCTATAAAAGAGAACTCCTCGGAAGACCAGAGGATCAATTCTTCCGCGAGCCTCGATGTATGCATCATGAGTATCGAAGCGCACGATAAGAACTCAAGCAGAAAGTCTCTGTCCGAGACAGAGTCCATACTGTTTTCAGAGACGGAATCAAATCCTAAAAGTTCCGCAACATAATGTCTGTCCGTAGGGAACGAAGTTCCCGCAAGAGCGCAGGAGCCGAGCGGCAGGATATTTATCCGCTTTAACGCATCGACAAACCGCATCCTGTCCCTTTCGAACATCTGCGCGTAAGCCATT
>JACREW010000129.1 GCA_016212685.1 Nitrospirota bacterium | reverse complement strand
GGTAATCCTTTATTAAATTCCATGTATATCCCTTGAGTTTCCCTTCAACACAATCGATTAAATTTTCAGGACCGAATATCCTGATAGGGACGTCTCTCCGGAGGATGTTTCTTAAAAGGGTATCGAATCCGGCAAAATGGTCCATATGCATGTGAGTTACAAAGACGTCCGTGATCTTTAAAAGATTTCCGGGTTCGAGTCTGTCTATGTATCCGAGATCGAAAAGGAGCGATTTTCTTTCTCTCAAGACTCTTATATAAATACACGGATCCTCAAAGGGGCCGTTGACAGGGCGTGCATGAAAAGTTGGCTTCATAGTGGTATAATTATAACTCAAAGAGCGGATGAGTTGTGGAATTAGGGGACTGTCCCCCTCTATAATGGAGGATTTATGCCTGAATTGAGAAAAGATCCCATATCCGGAAGATGGGTTATCATATCCGTTGAAAGGGGCAAAAGGCCTGCGGATTTCATATCGCCGTCACAGAAAAGAAAGGCAGGAGGGTTTTGTCCTTTTTGTCCGGGCAATGAGCACACGACAACGCCTGAAATCATAGCGTTCAGGCCGGCGAGCACACCGCCTAATTCTTCGGGATGGACATTAAGGGTTGTTCCGAATAAATTCCCCGCGCTTCAGATACATGGAGAACTTAACAAGCGCGGTGAAGGAGTATTCGACATAATGAACGGCATCGGCGCACATGAGGTTATTATAGAAACTCCGGATCACCAGCTTTCCCTTGCCACAATGCCCCAGAGGGCTGTCGAAGATGTCCTATGGGCATATTATTTCAGGTTGGCCGATCTAAAAAAAGATATACGGTTTAAGTATGTCCTGGTCTTTAAGAATGAGGGTGAAGTGGCAGGCTCGTCGCTGGAGCACAGCCACAGCCAGCTTATAGCGCTCCCCATAGTGCCTAAGACTGTTAGGGAAGAAATGGAGTCTTCAAAAAAATACTATGACAGCAAGGAGCGGTGTATATTCTGCGATATAATCAATCAGGAGTTGGAATCAAGCAAAAGGATTATTTATGAAAACGATAAGTATGTCGCCCTTTCTCCTTTTGCCCCGAGAGACCCCTTTGAGACGTGGATACTTCCGAAACGGCATGAGTCCAGTTTCGCTCCGCCCGAAAAGAGTTTTTCGAGCTTTGCCGAAATATTGCAAAGGACGCTGAAGCAGATAGACAAGGTTCTTGATTCGCCCCCCTATAATTTTATACTCCACACGTCTCCCTTTAAAGAGGAGATAAATGAATACTATCACTGGCATTTGGAGATTCTGCCGAGGCTCACAAAAAGAGCCGGTTTTGAGTGGGGCTCCGGCTTTTTTATTAATCCCACGCCTCCCGAAGAAGCGACTAAATTCCTCAGGGAAGCCAAAATATAAAATCCGAAACGTAAGATGAAGGTTGCCATAGTGACATCGGAGGCCGTTCCTTTCTCAAAGACAGGAGGGCTTGCAGATGTTGCTGGAACGCTCTTTAAAGAATACACGGACATGGGGATCGACGTCCTCCTGTTCGTTCCTCTATACAGAAAGACAAAAGAGCAATTCGCAAATGCTATTCAATACGCAGGCATTGAAATCGATATCCCCCTTGGGAAAGCAATAAGGAAATGCAGGGTATTTACTTTAAAAAGGGAATCGGTGAAACGGAGAATCGGTGAAACGGAGACTTTCAAACTCGCCGATTCACCCATTCACCAATTCACCCATTCAGTCTTTTTCATCGGGAACGACGAGTTTTTCGACAGGGAGGAGCTTTACTCAACACCTCACGGAGATTATCCGGACAATGACCAGCGGTTCACGTTTTTTTGCAAAAGCGTTCTCGAAGTATGCAAAAAGTTGGATATAAGCCCGGATATAATGCACTGTCATGACTGGCAGACAGGGCTTATCCCCCTCTATTTAAAAACAGTTTATAAAGATTACTCTGTTTTCACCAAAACAAAATCCGTTATCACCATACACAATCTCGGGTATCAGGGCATCTTTCCACAACAGACAATGGAGAGAACCGGGCTCGGCTGGGAGCTGTTTAATATGGATGGTGTAGAATTTTACGGGAATATTAATTTTCTCAAGGCCGGCATAGTCGGAGCGGATATTATAACTACGGTCAGCAGGACATACGCAAAAGAAATACTTACGCCTGAATACGGTTTCGGTCTTGACGGCATTCTCAGGAAAAGAACCGCTAACCTTGTCGGGATCCTCAACGGGATAGATTATAAGGAGTGGAATCCGGCTGACGATAAATTCCTGCCATATGGTTACAATAAGTTTAGGCTGTCAGGCAAACTGCGATGCAAAGCCGAACTGATGAAAAAATGCTCGTTCAGGGGGGATAGCGATACGCCCCTTTTATGTTTTATCGGAAGAATAGCAAGCCAGAAGGGTATTGATATCTTAACGGACGCCGTTCCTCAAATAATTGCAAGCGGGGCGAATATTGTTATAATTGGAAGAGGAGAGGAGCATTACCTGACACTGCTGGCTTCCATGAGAAACCGCTTCCCCGATGCTCTTTTTCTTCATTCGGAATTTGACGAGGCGTTTGCGCATCTCGCATACGCCGGAGCCGATATTTTTATGATGCCTTCGCTATACGAGCCGTGCGGTTTGGGACAGATGATAGCGATGCGCTACGGGACTATACCTGTGGCAAGGAAAACCGGAGGGCTTTCCGATACAATAGAGGACAGATTGTCAGGTTTTCTTTTCGATGAATATTCTGCAGGAGCTTTTAGGGCCGGCATATACAAGGCGTTGAATGGATATGCGGATAAAAAATTGTGGCATAGGATGGTCAAAAATGCTATGGACAAGGATTTTTCATGGAGAAAATCCGCCGCAATGTATTTAGACCTTTACTCGGGCAGGAAGATATGACGGAAAAGGCTTACATATCACGCGAGATTAACGGCGAATCCCAAAGCCTTTCGATGGAAGAGCTTCTCGGCAACGACAGAGAGATGCTTAAAAGACTGAGGGAGACCGTAGACAGGAACGTAGAGCTTTACAATATAACGAAAGAGCAGCTCAACAGGATTACAGTCATATACGAACTCACCAAGGCGATTATATCCATAACCGACTTTGACGAACTGCTTAAGAAGATATCAGGGGAGGCCACAAAGCTCTTCAATGCAACGGGCTGTATGATCCGCCTTATAGAAGAAGGCAGGCTTAAAGTTAGGGCATCTTTCGGGTTCCCAGAGGATATCCGGGAAGATATAACGGTTTCGGTCGGCGAAGGCATTGCCGGCAAGGCAGCAGCGGAAGGGCATACGATAATTGCCATGAGTCCTGATGAATTCGGTCCCATCGCTCCCCATATCAGCATTCAGACGGCTATATGCACCCCCTTGAAGATAGGCGATCAGATAATAGGGACCTTCGGCATTTACGATAAAAAATCGCCCGACGGCTCCATAGCGCCTTTTACAGACGACGATATGGTGACACTCGAAGGGTTTGCATCAATAGCAGCCATCGCAATAGACAAGTCGATTCTATATGAGAACGCCGTGAGACAGGAAAAAGAGGCTGTCGAGGCAAAAGAGAGAATGGAAGAACTGAAAGATTATCTACAGGGTCTTATAGAAAACTCCGCAGATGCAATAGTAACGACCGACCTGAGCGGGACCGTCACCTCATGGAATATCGGAGCGGAGAAGATTTACGGTTACACCAAAGGCGAGGCAATAGGACAATTCATGCCCTTCATACCGGATTTTCTTATGGACATGGAAAAGAATTACAGCGAGCGCGTGAAAGCCGGAGAAACCATAAAAGACATAGAGACCGTCAGGAGGACGAAGGACAGGCTGCTTATCGACGTAAGCCTAACCCTGTCTCCGATAAAAAGTTCAACGGGAACCATAATAGGCATAAGCGGCATAGCCAGAGATATCACCGAAAAAAAGAGGATAGAAAAAGAGCTCCTGAGGAAAAACAATGAGCTTTCGAGACTCTTTTTTATAAGCTCCGCGATGAGGGGTACGCTTGAATTGGACAAGCTGTTGAGGATGGTGCTCACAGCGGTAACAATGGGCGACGGTCTCGGGTTTAACCGCGCCATGCTTTTCCTGCTGGATGAGGATAAAGGGGTCTTGAAAGGAGCCATGGGAGTAGGCCCCTCAAGTCATGAAGAGGCATGGCAGATATGGTCGCGGCTTTCTATGGAGCATAAAAATCTTCAGTCCCTCCTCGATGAGATAGAAAGCAGCCCTCTGAGGAAGGATTCTTTTATGGACAGACTCTGCTGCGGAATAGAAGTCACTCTCGATTTGGATACTATATTGACAAAGACGGTCAAAGAGAAAATGTCCTTTAATGTAACCGATGTATATGCCGAAAAGCGTTCAGACCCGATTCTCATTCAGCAGCTCGGCACGGCTGCCTACGCTGTAGTGCCTTTGATATCGATGGACAGGGTGATAGGCGTCTTATGGGTCGACAACTTATATTCGCGGAGACCCATTACGGATCACGACATGGAGTTTCTCAAGGGCTTTACCGATCAGATAGCATCCGCCATAGAAAACGCTCGGCTCTTCGAACATGTCGCCAGAGCGGAACAGGAACTCGAAAACATATTCGAATCCATATCGGATATTTTGTATGTTACCGACAGGGATTTTGTCATTAGGAGGGTCAATAGGGCTGTCCTCGAAATGACAGGCAAGAAGCCGGAAGAGATTATAGGCAAAAGGAGCTTTGAAGCGCTTCATGAATTCGATAAATGCGAGGTGCGTTACCGTCAAGAGGATATGTCGATTAAAAACCCCTTTCTTGAAGAGCTGGAAGATACGCAGCACGGGAAGGCATTCCTTATTTCATGCTCGCCTATTCTCGACAGGGCAGGAGAATTTATTGGAACCGTTCATATTGTCAGGGATATTACGGAACTTAAAAAGCTGAAGGAAAAGGTCATTACTGCCGAGAGGATGGCGGCCCTCGGAGAAATGGCGGCAAAAGTAGCGCATGAAATAAGGAATCCGCTCCTTTCCATAGGCGGGTTTGCGCGTAGGCTCGAAAAGAGGCTGGACGGCGATTTGAAAGAGTATTCGAGGATAATCGTCGATGAAACAAAACGCCTTGAGGAGATTCTAAACGACACCTTGAGTTTTGTGAAGAGCGCGCGGCTCGACAGAAAATCGGTGGACGTAAGCGAGCTTTTCGATAATATTATCAATTTGTTCGAGCCGGTGATGTACGAGAGGGGCAATATGTTGATAAAGGAGATAGAAGATCCTTTCAGGATATTCATAGATCACGACAGGTTTAAAGAAGCGATTTTAAACATAGTGAATAATGCCAATCAGGCGACCGAAAACGGTCAAATACGCATGAGGGCATATATTAAAAGCGAATATTCGGATGCGGACCTCTTCGGACACAGGGCGGAAAGAAAGGAAGCAGTCATAGAGATAGAGGACAACGGCTACGGCATCAGAGAAGAGGACATAAACCGGATATTCGATCCATTCTTTACCACCCGGCCCGCCGGCACCGGCTTGGGACTTTCGATCACAAAGAGGATTATCCAGGAACATGATGGTAAAATAGAAGTCGAGAGCTCATGGGGCAGGGGGACGAAATTTAAGATAATTCTACCTTTTGAGGAGGTTTAAGCATGAAGGTACTTGTTGTGGACGATGAGAAAAACATATTGAAGCTTTACAAGGCTGAACTTGAAGAAGAAGGATATGCCGTTGTTACGGCTAACTCAGGGCAGGAGGCGCTGGATATTTTTGAAAGCGAAAACCCGGACATTGTAACCCTCGATATTTTGATGCCGGACATTGACGGGATTCAGGTTTTGCGCCAGATGAAGGAGAAAAGGCCCGAAATACCTATAATAATGCTCACGGCATACGACTACCGCGACGACTTCTCGGTATGGGTTTCCGACGCCTATGTGGTCAAGTCGTCGGATCTTGCAAGCTTAAAGGCTACAATAAAACAGGTTGTTGAGAGCAGGAAGTAGGGGGTTGGCTGTCGTTGCCCTTAAGGTCGAATCCCCTGCATACGGCGGATTATCGATAGGGAAATGGAAAGGAAAGATTGTATTCGTAAAAGGAGCGGTGCCCGGCGAGACGGAATATGCGGAAATATAGGAAGAAAAAAGGGATTATTATAAAGCCGCAACTGTAAAGATAATTGAACCCTCTCCGGACAGAATAGAGCCTCAATGTAAATTCTTCGGAGCATGCGGCGGATGCCGGCTTCAATATATCGCATACCCGAAACAGGTAAGACTAAAAGAAGAAATCCTCAAAGACTGCCTAAAGAGATTAGCAAAAATCGAGATAACCCTTTCGGAATCATTAGCAGGCAGCCCGTATAATTACAGATACAGGGGGCAATTCAAGGTTTCACGCGGAGAAATCGGATTTTACAGAGAAAAGACGCGAGAAGTCATAGATATAGACAGTTGTCCTCTTATGATAAATGAGATAAACGGAATCCTCTCCAAAACCAGAAATCTTTTAAAAGACGAAAGGCCTTTTAACGAAATCAAAGAAATACATATCTCATGCGGAGACGAGGCAGCCGCCATGATTAAGGCTAAGGACAGGCAATTATCCGCGTGGAATGAGTTTGCGGCTGCCCTGATCGAGTCCGGCTTTTCCGGGGTCTTCATAGACTTCGGCGACAACAGGCCGTTAAAACGAGGGAAGGAATTTATAACCCTCAACCTCGACTCTCAAAAATATACCCTGTCTCCCATTAGCTTCTTTCAGGGCAACTGGAGACTGAACAATGATGCCGTAAGACTTTTAAAAGACCTTTTGCAGCCTCTAAGCGGGAAAAGGGTTTTGGATATGTATGCGGGCGCCGGGAATTTTTCTCTTCCTGTTTCTCTTTATGCCGGAAATGTAATCGCCGTTGAGGAGAATTCTCATGCCGTCGAAGACGGAAAGAGGAATGTCCGCGTAAACGGCATAAAAAATTGCAGATTTATCCGCTCATCTATAGAGGCATTGAATGTTAAAGACCGCATTGATATTTTAATCGCGGACCCGCCGAGGGCAGGGCTTACAAACAGGGCGATCGAAAAGATTATCTCGATGACGCCGGAAAGGATAGTTTATGTATCCTGCAATCCCGCGACCCTTGCGAGAGATCTGAAAAAAATCCTTGTGAGATATGAGATAGAATCTTTAAGGATGATGGATTTTTTCCCTCAGACGTATCATATAGAGGCGTTGGCTTTTTTGAGGCTAAAATGAATTTAATATGCTAAAATTAATTGATGTCCGTTTTATGTCCCATAGATAATCTGAAGGATAACAACAAGCTTATAATCTGCGACAGCGCCCTTGCAAAACAGGCGCATAAGGAGTTGTTCCGTTACGGCGACGATGTTTATGTGACAGGCGACGCGGGAGCTATTTTCGGAGCGGTATCCGGCGTTGTGGAATCCTGCAATTCAGGGGCGACGAGAACGGCAAAGATCCATTTAGTGCTAAACTGGCAAAACCTTCTGCAGGTTTCATTATGGCGGCCTAAGAAGCCGGAAACGGGCGACGTGTTCACGCTTCTTAAAAATACGGGTATAGGCTCCAAAGAAATCCAACCTTTCAAGGCCTCCGATATAAATGACATGTTCCCCTGGCTCTATTACGGAAAGCGTTTCGATATTTTAAGAAAGCTTTGCCACAGGGCTAAAAAACAGATGGAAGATCATCTCAAAAACCATTCTATTCGGGTGGACTGCCATCTAATCGCGGAGGACACTAAGAAGATAGTAGCGAGCAGCCTCTGAAGGAGCTGTTAGCCTTCGTGTGAGGCCGCCTTCCCGAAATTGAAATCATCCATCCGCCGCGCCAGTTCTGTCCAGTCGCACGATTGGAGCACGCGTACCTGCGTGTGTATGAAGCCGCTCTTGACGGCGCGGGCATTGGCTGCTTCGCCTGTAATGCCGTAAAAAGGAAGCATGACGCTGATAGCCTGATGTGTATATTTTTCAAGCGGGGTCAGGACATCCTTTCTCCGGGTGTAGTAGGGGTCTTCACCTTCCGCGCACGGCGAATTAAAGACATTGAACTGCCTGCATGCGATAGGACGCAAGGAATGGATGGAGCAGGCTCCGTCCAGAAGAAAAGGGCATGTCCCTCCTCTCTTATGCGAGAGAAGCTGTTTTTTTATCATGCCGCGCAAGGGCTGCTCAAGCTTTTCTATAGTATGCCAGTAGATGGCCACCATTTCCAGCGGGTAGAGGGGAATATCTTTAGGAGTACGGCAGCACGAGTCGCAGCCTTTAGAGCAAGCCGGCCTGCTTTTGAACTTCCTTTCATGCTCACGGATGGCGACGGAGAGGCCATTGTCTATAATGGCGAAGGCGTCCAGTATGAGGGGGAGCCAAGGGAGTGTTTTTTCGTCCTCCGGAAAGCGGAGGCGCGTAGATAATTTTTCCTGCTTGTTTTTCATGCGGCTTTCAGCGAAATTAAGGATATAATACCATATTCAATTCATTATCGGCCAAACAGCTTTTTCCAATAATCCCCAAACAAAACATTGCTGCATGGAGAGCAGGGCTGTTTCAATGACTTTATCAGCAGCACGTTTTAACCACATTCTCTTATATCCATCATCCGCATCGGAGGCATATATTTGATGAAACATATAGCATCTTTGTTCTGCATGAAAAACAACACTTATAAAGGCGTTGAAGCGGAACTGCTCTCTATGTCATTTACATGGAGGCATAAACTGATAGCCGCCTTTACAATTCGCATTTTTTTATAAAACAATCCAGTATATCCATCGTGTGCATCTTTATTATTGGATAAGTTGTAACTGTTGTCTTCAATAAGGTGGCGAGGTAAAGTCTTTTATCAGCCCATGCCTCCATGCCTTTAATGTTAAATTGTATTTTGCGGGATTTTTGGCATTTATTATTGCCATTTGGCATGTTATAATGGCATAAGAGGTGATTGCTATGAAAACAACGATTGACAGGTTCGGCAGGATAGTGGTGCCGAAGGAGATGAGGAAGCGTTTCGGGCTTGCGCCGGGCGCTCAGGTCGAGATAGAAGAGCAGGAGCAGGAGATCATCATCCGTCAGGTGTCTGAGAAGCCTTCCTTGCTGTTTGAGAACGGGCTTTTGGTTTTCGACGGAGAAGCCGCAGGCGACATAACATCATGGGTGCGTAAAGTCCGCGAGGAGCGGAATGCGAAAGTCTCGGCAGGAGCATAATGACCAGAGTACTCTTTGATACGAGCGTCTTTGTGGCTGCCCTCGTAAAGCCGCATCCAGCGCATGCGCGCGCTTTCAAATGGCTTAAGAAGGCAAAATCAGGAGAGCTTTCCCTGATTGCTTCTTCGCATACTCTCGCTGAACTTTATGCGGTTCTTACAACCCTGCCGGTAAGTCCCCGCATAACTCCAGATATTGCATGGCGTTTGATACAGGAAGACATCCTTAATATCGCGGAGATAATTGCTTTGTCGACCGCTGATTATAAGACTGTAATAAAAAAACTGAAAGACAATGGATTTTCAGGGGGAATAATATATGATGCGCTTATCTGCGCGACTGCTGTAAAAGCCGGAGCCAAAACACTGCTTGCCTTAAACAGCGCGGATTTCAAACAGCTGCCGATGGCAGAGGGCATTAAGATTGTCGAACCTTGAAATTTGCAGGAAAAATTGAGCGTGATAGGGATAAATAGAACAGCGATCTTGCTAATTCTCTATGAATATGCATAAAAGCAAGTATACTGCACAAAATTTTACTATTTTGTGCAGTTCGTTAGGAATGTCCCATCATATTCTTCAGCCGAGTAAACTCTTTGAGCGATCTTGTTACGCAGTCCTCTATTGCCATGCCGTCGAAATAGTTGCCTGTCAAAAACAGGCGGTTCGATGATATAGACTGCTCGATCTTGTTTATCAATACTTCATGGCCGACTTTGAGTGAAGGCACAAAGTTCTCTTTCGCAGCCATATGTTCGATTTGCGCGGTTTTAATTCTAAGCACTTCGGCTATCCGCTTAAGCTTGGCGTCATTATTCAGAATGCCGGGCTTGAAATGGAATGTAAATCCCCGATACAACTCGTGTTTAACCATATCTCTCGATACCACGGAATAAAAGCTGTCCGATGAAGGGATAATGCCGGCGACAGGCGGTATCGAAGCTGTCAAATCTTTTTTGACCGCAATGCCGACGGACTCTACGGATTCAACCTTAATCTGCGACAGGTCTTTTGAGAGTTCAGGAAAGTTTTCCCCAAGCAATTGAGCTGCGACATAAGCGGGAGCGGCAATAGCCAGACTCTCCGATTCGTATATTTCGCTGTCTGTAGCCGTCTTAAAAATGACGCCGTCATGTTCTATTGAAATGACCATTTTGCTTGTCGCGATCTCGATATTTTTCTGAGACGAGATGAGATCGGTGATGGTTTGAATCCCGTTAGTCAGCGTGAATTTTTTCATAATGTCTTTTCTTCTGGGGCGCTTCTTAAAAAGCATGTCCACAGGGAAATCGCTTGCGTCCTGAGATATTACCGCGTTAAGGGCAGGGGACAGCACACAATCGAAATTTTTATTTCCGAGGATTTTGGAGTAATAAGACCCTACGCTCTGTCCCTCTTTTTTTAGGCCGAATATTCTGGGCACGGATAAGAGGAGTTCCAAAAAATCAAGCTGGGAAGGGATGAATTTTATTTTGTGATCAACGAGCATTTTGAACGGGACTTTTTCGCGGGGAATAAGTTTGTCGATGAACGCGCTGTCTTCCATTATCCCTATCAAATTGCGGTAAGAGTTGTAGCAGGTATGGGCGCCCATCTCTATCCAAAAACCGATGTCTTCAAAGCGTTCCGAGTGCAGGGTGCCGCCGACCCTTTCGCTTTTTTCTACAACTATCGTCTTAAACCCTTCCCTCGCGCAGTAATGGGCAAGGCTCAGCCCGCTTATTCCCGCGCCGATTATGACAATGTCGTATTTGCTCATTTTACAGCCATCCTTCGTTTTTTGCGTTTGTTATGACAATATCTTTAAGCGCCTCTATGAATTTTGGAGATGTATTTAAAGATCTAACCCTTTTAAGGTTTATTCCGAGGTCTTGAGCCATGTCTTTATAGAGCATGTCTATTTCGTAAAGGGTTTCTATATGGTCGGAGACAAAGCTTATCGGCACTACAAGAAGGTCTTTTACCCCCTCCTCCGCAAGCTCATGTAGCATATGCTCTGTTGTCGGTTCGAGCCATTTTACAGGGCCGGTCTTGCTCTGATATGAGAGCCTCCATTCGATGTCCAATTTTTTTGTTATTGCCTGTATCGTGCCGTTTATCTCATTCACATAGGGGTCGCCTTTATCGATAAACTTTTTAGGGAGGCTGTGCGCGCTGAAAAGCACAACAGGTTTTTTGTCGAATGCCCTTAAACCATGCTGTATTTTTTCCACGAGGGCGCTTATGTAAAGCGGATGATTAAACCACGAGGTCACACAGGAATGATCCACATGGTATTTTTTTATAATCTCTTCGAATTTTTTTACCGAAGATCCTGTAGTGGCTATCGAATAATGCGGATAAAGGCTTAAGCCCAAAATCCTTTCTGCCCCGTCTTTTATGGCGTGGTCAACGGCGCTTTCGATGAACGGGTGCCAGTATCGCATGCCGACATAAACCTTAAAAGGCAATGATGAGTGATGAGTGATGAGTGATGAGTTTAAGGACTCCTCAAGCGCCTTTGCCTGTGCTGCGGTAATGTCAGCCAGCGGAGATTTGCCGCCGATAAGGCTGTAGGCTTCCATAACGCTTTTGAGCCTTTTGTTTATAATGAGGGATGCTATGGGTTTTTGGAGGAACGATGGGCCGAGGCGGATTATATCCCTGTCCGAAAAGAGATTTTGCAGAAAGGGCTTGACAGCATCGAGCGAATCGGGCCCGCCCATATTTAAAAGGATAACGCCTATCACGGAATTAGGATACAGGATTAGCGGAAAGGATTCAAGAATTTTGTTCTTTGAACTTCTTCATTAACCGCTCGTATTTTTCAGCGCCTACGCATTCTTTAGCCGCAGGGCACCACTGCAGGCATGAGGATTTCATGTCTCTCGTTATGGTCTTTCCGCATTTTTTACATGCGGTATCCGGCTCGTCGGACCATATCTCGTTTTTATGCGTGCAAAAGACGCAAATCAGGTCTTCGGGATATGGATTTGTTATCTCTTTGCTTCCGGGGCAGCTCTCTTTCATGAATTTATTTTAACAGAAAAGGCTTGCGGGATATATGAGATAAATCATAAGGATTTGATTTTAGGCAGACAAAGTCTAAGAATCTGCCCGCTGCGAAATAAACGCACTCTCGATGAATCCGGTTTTTTGTCGCCTGTAAAGGCTTTGAATAATATCAGTCATGCTGTCTATGCAACGTTAGGGTTAAATATTAACCGCATATTACACAATTGTCGTCTCTGCGAATGTTCATCTTTTTGAACTCCATGTCAACGGTATTAAAGACAAGCATCTGTGAGAGCAGCGGCTTCCCATAATCAGTAAGCAGCTTAATCGCCTCGACAGCCATGAGACAGCCGAGCATGCCCGATACCGCTCCGATCACCGGGAAGCCGAGTTCTTCCCATTCTGGATCGTCGTCGGGATACAGGCAGTTCAAACACGGCGTGATTTTTGGGATGATATTGAATATATACCCCTCCATTCCGTTCTTTGCTGACTCAATCATTGGAATATTTTTTTCAACGCACGCCTTGTTTAAAATTCTTCTTTCGCCGAAATTGGGACGGGCAGATAAAGCAGTTTGCACGCCTGCAAGAAGCCTATCCACATTATCCTCTGATGTCCTCTCATCAAATATTTCAACCTCCACATCCGGATTTATGTCCTTTATACTTTTTATTGCCTGAATCACCCTGCTCTTCCCTATCCAGTCATGTTTCATCAATATCTGTCTGTTCATATTCGAAAGGGTAAGCTTTCCGTAATGAGCAAACACCATCTTGCCTATACCGGCAACTGCAAGATACAGCGCGGCAGTTCCGCCGAGGCCGCCGATGCCTGCAATCAGGGCAGTCGATGCCTTTAGTCTCTCCTGATGCTCCTCGGTAAAACCATGAAGCATCAACTGCCTCCGGTAACGCTCAAGTTCTCCATCAGTTAACCATTTCACAATATTCCTCTCCAATCCTTGCATTCAACACTTCAAGCTCCATATCTTTGTCCTCTCCAAGTATCCCGCAAGCATCTGCCCTGCACTGCCTGCAATGTGTCATCTGCGGAATGTCTTGAGCACATTTGTCCCTCATTCCGTTTATCGTTTCACGGGACGGCCTGCGCAGGTGTTCGAATTCTGCCTGCGGGATTAGCGGTATTATGTTCATGATGTCGGCGCCCTTTCCGCCTGCAAGCCATGCGATTAACTGGATTTCAGCATCGTTGACTCCAGGGATTAAAACAGTGTTGACCTTTACCATGAGTCCTGCATCGATGGCGTTTCTGATTCCTTTCCACTGATTGCACAAAAGGCACTCCGCGGCATCCTTTCCCCTGTAGCGTTTACCGCGATAGTACACCCACGAATATATTTTCTCTGCGGTCTCGGGCATAACGGCGTTGATAGTTATGGTAAGGCTCCGTACACCGCATTTTATGAGGTCTTCAAGCCTGTCCGAAAGATAAAGGCCGTTCGTGGAAACACAGAGTATCAAATCCGGGAATTCCCGGTTGATTGCCCCCATCGTCTCGAACGTTGCGTCGTTTGCCAGAGGGTCTCCCGGTCCTGCTATCCCGACTACACTGAGATTCTCATTCCTTCCTGCAAGCGCTCTCACTCTTTCCAGCGCCTCGACAGGCGACAAGACCCTGCTTGTGATTCCCGGCCTCGACTCATTGGCGCAGTCGTATTTTCTTATGCAGTATTTACACTGGATGTTGCATGCGGGCGCGACCGGAAGATGCAGCCTCCCGAATTTGTGATGCGCCTCTTCAGAGAAACAGGGGTGGCTTTTCATGGCATTTCTTCTATACGGTTTTAATTTTTCCATCATAATTACACCTCGCTATTTTCAAGTGCTGTTACCGAACAATTTGATTTGCAATAGCGGTGCCAGACATATAACCTCATGAAATCACAGGAAAGCCTGATTTTGCGAACTTTTCTTTTCCTGCATTTATGTAACTATTACGACATTTTTGTTCTTTAATAAAGACGGCTCTTCTGATATAATAAATACAAATATTTTTTTACGGAGAGGTAACGGAATGCTCGACCGCCCAAATCCGATTTTCAACAAACATCTCGACCCATCCGAGGATCCGGCTCAAAACAAAAAATCAAACAAAGGCATTACAGGCGGCGAGACTTTCAAAAAAATGCTGTTCTCATCTCTTGCCTCCGTTAAACCGGAAGAGACCACCGTTACCGGTATTGTCAACCAGATAATCAATCAAAATGTTCAGGCGGAAGCCCGGAAGCCTGAAGACGCATTCGACGGGATAATCAAAATCGTCTTTAAACACGAAGGACACAGGTACGTGCGAAACGACGGCGAGAAGGGGGCTTCGCGCTTCGGCATACTCGAAAGCACAGCGCGGCAATACGGCTATAAGGGCGATATCAAAAATATTTCTCAGGCGGAAGCGGACGGCATTTACAGAAGGATGTGGGAGAAGTCAGGAGCGGCCTCCTTGCCTTATCCGTTGAGCCTCGTGCACTTCGACACTTACGTGAACAGTCCGGGGGCGGCAAAAAAACTCCTCGAAAAATCCGGCGGCAATATAGATACCTATCTTCAACTGAGAGAAAAGCGCTACAAACGCCTCGCGGAATTAAGGCCTGAAAGATACGAAAAGTACCTTAAAGGCTGGATGAACAGGATAGGCAGCCTCAGGGCATCGGTTAACGAACACCGGATGATGGCAGGTGTTTTAAATACCGCCTCAAACCCGTGGGCAAAAAGTTCTTCCATCAGTGGAGAAACATAATGACCTGAATTTTCACTTTATGTTATTTGCGGATTTTTGTAAAAGGCCATCAATGGCATTTCCCAATCGGCCGATTCCGATATCTATAGTTTTTTCATCAACACACGAAAAATTCAGTCGAAAGGTTCTTGTTTTATTGATATAGAAAGGGTCACCCGGCACAAATACAACCTTGTCTTTTATTGCCAGACTAAACAGATCGAGCGATGTTACGTCTTGCGGTAATTCAGCCCATAGAAACATCCCACCCTCAGGCCTGGTATAACTTATGCTCGGCGGAAAGTATTTTTGTATACTGCGTAACATTGCATGGCATTGCTTCCCATATACCGCCTTGATCGTGTTTATGTGCGCCTCGACATCATTGTCCTTTAAATATTGATAAATAATACTCTGCGTAAAATGACTCGTGTGAAGGTCGGACGCCTGCTTTGCAATAATAAGTTTTTCCATGATGTATTTTGGAGCCGCGGTCCAACCTAACCTGAATCCAGGTACAATAGTCTTGGAAAAGGAGCCCAATAGCACTGTATTATCCGGCAGCAAATTCTTGAAAGACTGTTTGCTTTCACCCGTGAATCTCAAATCACCGTACGGATCATCCTCGATTAATATTGTATTTGTTCCTCGAAGTATTTCCGAAACCTCAAGTCTGTTGTCTTCCGAATAAGAGATGCCGGATGGATTCTGGAAATTTGGAACCGTATACATCAGCCTCGGTTTTTCATTTGATACTATCTCCAGAAGTTTCTGCGTATCGATTCCATTTTCAGAGACCGGAATAGGGAGAAACTTTGGCCTGCAAATTGAGAATGCCTGGATTGCTCCCAAGTACCCCGGCTCTTCTATTATCATGCCGTCGCCATCATTAAGGAGAATTTTTCCTAAAAGATCCAATCCTTGCTGAGAACCACTTGTAATCAGAATGTCTTCGACAGGAACGCATCGGAAAAGGAAAAGGGGACAGGCTACTTTATTGAGCCAAGGGACATAAGATATGCCGAGAATTGAGAGGGGGATAGGGGACAATATCGTTTACCACGTCATAAATCGCGGGAATGGAAAGCAAGAGATTTTTCATAAGGACAAGGATTATGATGCCTTTGTGGAACTGCTGCAGGAAGCAAAAGAGAGATATAAAGTGAGGCTGTATGGATATTGTCTTATGCCGAATCATTTTCACATGACGGTCAGGCCGGAGAAGGGCGAGGAGTTGAGCAAGTGGATGCAGTGGCTTATGACAAGCCATGTGAGGAGATATCACCGGCATTACG
>JACREW010000124.1 GCA_016212685.1 Nitrospirota bacterium | reverse complement strand
TCCCTGATCGGCACGCCCGAAATTTTTTTGCTTATTGGCCTGTTCTTCGCGTGTCAACCAGTAGCGGCTTACAGCCATCAAGATACGCTTATTCAAGTTATTCAAAACTTTTTCCATTACAATGAATATTCTATGTTTTTTGATTATGTTGATGCAACAAAAATCCCGCCTTCTCCTCTCCCACCATTACCGCCTTCTTTTTCTTCTCCCTCCCGATAAACTCAATTTGCCTATCCGAAAAGCCCGTTCCGCAGATGTATCAGGATAGAACATCGCAAACCAACTTTTTAAACTGAGAAACGAACAGTATAGTTGTATCAAGCAGCTTGCGGGCTTCCATGAAATCGCTGTCTCCTGTGACAAAATAATTCGCCCCGGAAACTGCGGCGCACTCTAAGAATTTTGCGTCTTTTTGGTCGCGAGGAAACTCTACAGTGACATTAATATTGACAACGGTTGTCAACGCATCAATTATCCCGAACCATGCGTTGCGAATTTCTTCTGGGATAGCAAATTTATCGCGGCTAAGCACTTCCTTGTACTCGGATACGATCTGGGGAGAAACTATCCATTCCACATCGGGTTTCATTACGACAAACAAAAGAACAGTTTCAGGCTCCTTGTCTTTTAAAACAGCCGATACAAGGACATTGGTATCAATGACGACTTTCACCTTCCGGCCCGGTACGTCTCCACTTCCTCGGCAATCTCTTGCTCGCTTAGTATCCGCGACGTCGGGAGTTCCTGCGTGCGCTTTAATAGGGTTTTCAATTCTTTTAGACGTGTATCCTTTTCCTCGTCTTCAGCAATAAATACCACCTCAACGCGCTGGCCGGGCTGAAAAGGCAGGTCTTTCAGAATGATCTGTCCTGGATCGTCAATAGTTATATATTTTTTGTATGCAAGCATTTAATCGTCCTTTTAAGTGTAGTTTGCATATATGACTATTTTACCTCAAATCAACCGAAAAAGCACACGGATTTGAAGAAAAAATATCCTATAAGGTAGGATATGCATTAATAACCTTTATGAACCCCATCGAACTTTACAAAAAACTCCCGAAAAAAAACTGCGGCAAATGTCCGCAGAAGGCATGCATGCCGTTTGCGCTGTCCGTGATAAAAGGGGATGCGAAACTTTCCGAATGCCCTTATCTTACAGGAGACGCGCGGGATGCTATAGAGGTATCTCTCAAGACATCCGACTGGCGCGAAGAATTGATAGCGAAATTGAGAGATGAGATTAAGAGAATCAATTTTGCCGATATCGCCGAAGGCCTAGGCGCGGAACTGAAGGACGGCGCGCTTATAATTAAATGCATGGGACGGGAGTTCATCGTATCGCCTGACGGAGAGATAACGACTCGCGGCCACATGACACCGTGGATAAAAATATTGCTCCTGCACTATATCAGAACTGCGGGGAAAGGCTCTTTATCCGGGAAGTGGGTTTCATACGGCGAACTAAAAGCGGGTATGGTTAAGGCATCATCGTTTCAAAGAGATTGTGAAGAGCCGATGAGAGAACTGTTCGACAAAAATTTCGAAGGCGCGATAATGGTATTAAACAGACTGGGGGCTAAAAAACGTGAAGATTTCCCTGCGAAGCAGGCGTGGCATCTTTTTCTCCTGCCAAAAATCCCCGTTATTATCCTATACTGGCCCAAGGAGGAAGAGTTTGAATCAAAGGTGAAGATAATCTTCGACTCGACCGCCGACAGGTTTTTAGACGCGGAATCGATAATATTCCTCGTGGAAGGGCTGGTTAAAAACATAGAGATCACCCTGAGCAGGGGTTGATTTTGCCCTTGACAAATCCCCCTTATTCATTAGTAGACTATTCGCATGGAAAAAAAGATACTCAAGGCGTTTGAAGACAGCATAAGCGTAAAATCCAGGTTCGTTAAGGAGAATGCCTCCCTTATAGCTGATGTATCAAGGATGATAGCAGACGCCTTTAATGACGGCAAAAAATTGATAATTTTCGGCAACGGCGGCAGCGCCTGCGACGCATCTCACATCGCGGCGGAATTCGTAAACCGTTTCAAAAAAGACAGGCCCGGACTTCCGGCGATCGCGTTGAATACCGATATGGCGGTGATGACATCCATAGCCAACGATTACGACTATTCCGAGATTTTCGCAAGGCAGGTCAAGACGCTCGGTGAACAGGGAGATATAGCCATTGCTATAAGCACAAGCGGCGGTTCTAAAAATATCCTCAAGGCGGTCGATGCGGCAAAGAAAAAAGGATTGAAGACCATCGCCCTCACCGGCACGAAGGGCGATAAATTCGCATCCAAGAGCGATTACGCCTTCGTTGTGCCAACGGACGACACCCCGAGGATTCAGGAAACGCATATAACGCTCGGTCATGTGTTGTGCCAGATGATAGAAGAGATACTTTTTGAGGCGCCGAGGAAAAGATGAGGGGATGAAAATTCTCGGAATCGACCCCGGAAGCGTAAACTGCGGGTATGGGCTGATAAGAAAAATCACTCCATCACTCCGATATTCCGGCGCTCCATCGCTCCAATATCTCTCCTCCGGCAGGATAGCAATGCAGGCGTTAAAACCTCTCCATGAAAGACTTAAAGAGCTTTATGTTTCCCTCATTGACGTGATTTCAGAATATAATCCCGATGAAATAGCGATAGAGAAGATTTTTTTTGCAAAGGGCATAAAGGCGGCTCTGAGCCTCGGTCATACGAGAGGTGTGGCGCTTCTTTCCGCTGCAGTTTTCGGTATTCCCATTCATGAGTACAGCGCTCTTGAAGTAAAGAAAGCGACTGTCGGCTACGGCAGGGCCGACAAAAATCAGGTGCAGAAAATGGTAAAACAGATATTAGGAGTGAACAGGGTTCTGTCGGCAGACAGCGCGGACGCCCTTGCTATAGCGATATGCCATGCGAATATGACGAATGTCGGCAGGCCGCGTAATAACAACGCTTTGAGGGGAGCATGATAGCGTCGCTCAGAGGCAGGCTTATTTCAAAGAAGCCGGATTATCTTATCGTTGAGGTGGGAGGAGTGGGATACCATGTCAATGTCCCTGTTACCCTGCTTTCCGATCTGCCCGATGAGCATAAGGATGTTTTCCTTTTTGTTTACACCCATGTCAGAGAAGATGCGATACAGCTTTACGGTTTTCAGACCGACGATGACAAGAGGATTTTCACGACGCTGCTCGGCATATCCGGAATAGGGCCGAAGGTGGCGTTAAATATACTCTCAACCATTTCGCCCGATAATTTTTACAATGCGATAAATTCCGAAGATGTGGACATGCTCTGCAAAGCGCCGGGTCTCGGCAAAAAGACGGCTCACAGATTGATCCTCGAACTCAGAGGAAAGCTTCCTTCCTTGAAAGAGAAAAAAAATATGCTCTATGACGACACCCTTTCAGCCCTCGTGAATTTAGGCTATAAAAAGAATATAGCTCAGGAAGTCCTCGAAAAAGCATATGACAGCGGCCATAGGGACATTGAAAGTCTTCTGAAAGAGGCGTTAAAATATCTGACAAAGGAATAGAATGATTATGGCGGATTTATTGAACATAAAAGAAGCAAGCGAGTGGGCGACACAACATTTAGGAAAAACTGTGACGACCTCTAATATCTCCTATCTTATCCAATACGGTCGCATCAAAAAAATCGGAGGTAACGGCACAACACAGGTCTCAAAAAAAGAGCTGATAGAATATTACAACTCTTATAACGGCAAGCGGGAAGTTTCATGGAAAGACCGCCTTGGTGATGACCTGAACTGGGCGCTGTCTTTTGACCAGTATAAAGAGGCCGAAACAACAAAGCATGTCCATAGATTGCATCCCTACAAGGGAAAGTTTATTCCTCAACTTGTAGAGTATTTTCTTGACAGCCATACGGATAAATTTAAAAAGGAGGTTTACTTTAATAAAGGGGATATAGTTCTTGATCCGTTTTCAGGAAGCGGAACAATGTTGGTTCAAGCATCTGAACTCGGTATGCATGCTATAGGCATTGATGTCTCTGCCTTTAATACCCTTATAGGAGAATGCAAGGTTACAAAATACAATTTGCCTGATGTGCAGGCTGAGATCAGCCGGATAACCAAAGCATTGAAGCAGTTTTTAATAAACTCTCATACATTGGAGTTTGAAGCGAAACTTTTACAGGAACTTTATGTTTTTAATAATAAATATTTCCCGGTTCCGGATTATAAATATAAGGTTAAGCGCGGAGAAATAAACGAGGATATATACGGAGAGAAAAAAGCAAGGGAATTTTTGCCTGTCTATGAAAAACTCATAAAGCAGTATAAGATTAAACTTCGTCAGGATAAGGCTGACAAATTTCTTGATAAATGGTATTCGCAGCATATAAGAGATGAAATTCAATTCGTATTTAACGAAATAAAGAAAATCAAGAATGCAGATGCTAAAAAAATTATAAGCATAATCCTGAGCAGGACTATTCGTTCATGCCGTGCTACTACACATGCAGATTTAGCGACGCTTAAAGAACCTATAACAGCAACATATTATTGTGCAAAACACGGCAAAGTCTGCAAGCCGCTTTTTTCGATTCTCAAGTGGTGGGAGACATATTCTAAAGATACAATTAATCGTCTTAAGCAGTTTGATAAGCTAAGAACGAATACATTTCAAACCTGTTTAACCGGGGACAGTAGAACAATAGATATTTTCAAGGAAATAGAAAGGAAAAATCCTGCATTCGCAGAACTGGCGCAAAAGCAGAAAATTAAAGGCATTTTTTCATCACCGCCCTATGTCGGTTTAATTGACTATCATGAGCAGCACGCTTATGCGTATGACCTTTTCGGTTTTAAAAGGCAAGATGATTTGGAAATAGGGCCGCTTTTTAAAGGGCAGGGATTAGAAGCAAGGCAAAGTTATATAGAAGGCATAGTAGCTGTTCTCAATAACTGCAAGATGTATTTAGTT
>JACREW010000125.1 GCA_016212685.1 Nitrospirota bacterium | reverse complement strand
GTTGCAGCTAAGTCGCGTCATTCGCGAAATGCTTTTCGAGAGAAAGGCCATTATTGATATCCTCACCCTGAAGCCTGACATGCTGAAAATGAGAATGGATGAACCCCTTCAGAGGGTTCTATTTTAACCGGACAGTAATGACTTAATATATTATAATTTCTTTACTTGGAAACTTTTGTTCCACGTTTTCAAAATCATCCAATGTGCTAAGGAGGAAGAAATGCGGTTTTTCAGAGGCAAAACTTTTATGTTGCTGATGTTAACGTTTTTTCTTGTAGGGTGTGGTAGCTCTAAGATGGTAAAGCAGCCCATAGAGGGAACTGCTCAACTGTCAAAGTATGAAATAAATAAGATTAAATGCGAGACAGAGGGTGTTCCTGAGCATTTCCTTTCAGCAGTTCAGGGTCATTTGAAAGCAGAGTTATCCAAACGGAGCTTATTGTCAAATGAGGCAAACTCAACTTCTAATAAAGTTGATATAACAGTAGTGTCATATAGGATGAGGAGCGGTTTTTCAAGAATGATGTTTGGAGTTTTTGCAGGTAAAGATGGTATTGAATCTACTGTGAAAGTACTGGAGCCTGCCACAGGGAAAGTCATCGGGGAGTCCAATGTCTCTAGTTTCAACGTGACGGCAGTAGGAAATGAGGATGATATCGCAAGGATGCATGCCCAGGAAATTGCAAAGTTTTTAGCAAAAGAGGATTAGAGAGTTAAGAAGTAGTTGGGGAGTTTTCGTTTCAGCGTTATATACGAAAAAATGGAATGGGGATATTTATCACAGCAATGGAATTTTGCCGGCTATTTCTGAAGCGGTCACGAGAGCAAAAGTCAAAAGTGAAATAGTCATTTTTTTTTTCTTTCCCTTCCATCCAGATATTTCTTAAGAGCCTTTTTTGACGACAGCCAGTTGCGCCTCTCTTTGTGCGCCTCAAGTTTTCCGCTTCTTGCCAGAAGATTGAGATATTTCCCCGTGAACTTTGAGTCTTTCGCAAGCTCTGACAATGGGATAAAATGCTCCTTTTCTTTTCTTGCCGGAGTCAGCACTTTAAGGTAGATATTAAGCGACCGCTGGACAGCTTGTGCGATAAACCTTACAAACGGCGGATAGTTTCCCCTGTCCGCCTCTGCGAGCGTTCTGTAATACTTCTTCCTGTCGTTTTTCAGAATAACCGCCAGAGGAAATCCGGACTGCATCAGGATTATATTCATCGCAAGCCGCGAGGTGCGCCCGTTGCCGTCCAAAAAAGGATGGATGTTGACGAGCCTATGGTGGAGGACAGCCGCCAATTCAACAGGATGCAGGATTTTTTTGTTCCGCCGTACCCAATCAATAAGTTCACGCATCAACAGCGGCACATCGAGCGCCTCCGGCGGCGTATGATCCGCCCCTCCGATGATCACATTGCTGTTTCTGTATCTGCCTGCCCATTTTTTATCAATGTCCCTCATAACAATATGGTTCAATTCCCTTATCAGGCGTTCTGAAATCGTGCTGCGGCTGTCTTTATCAATCAATTCATAGAGATATTCCAGAGCTTCTGTGTGGTTTTTCGCCTCGATATGGTCACTAAGCGGCTTGCCCTTTATAGTAAGACCTTCCTTGATAACGAGGAAGGTTTCTTTAAGCGTGAGACTGTTTCCCTCAATCGCGTTTGAATTGTATGTCATCTCTATCCCGAATTGCTCCCTCAGTTTTCGGACGGATGCCTGCGGAAGAGGACGGTAGGAATTCAACAGGGATAGTTTTTCATCCAGATTGGCTATTATTTTCGGGTCTAAATAGCGCATAAGTTTTTATCACCTTCCTAATATGGTTTATTCGTTTTATTGTATTATGCCATATTAAGAATTTTTATGCATTTTTTTCAACAGAGACAAAAAAGGGGACAGGCACATTTATCACGGCAATGTGGCTTGGCCGGGCATTGCTGAGGCGACCACCGGAGCAAAAATCAACCTCATTGGAAAATTAGACGAGGCTTGTTTTCTAACGGGGTAAAAAAGTGAAATAGGGCAGGTAGTATCGGGCATGTTGACATATCACGTGAATATGTGATACACATAAATATGTGATACATGAAAGGAGATGCTATATGGAACGGCAGAATGTAACATTATCACTTCCCAAGGCGATGCTGAAAAAGGCTAAGGTGTTGGCGCTAAAGGAAGATAAGTCACTCAGTGCCCTGATACGGGAATCCCTTGAAGAGAGGATCAGGGAGGACACAGGTTATAGGGAAGCTATGGAAACCGAAATCAAACGCATGGAACGAGGACTCCATCTCGGCACGGGAGGACGCATGCCCTGCTCGCGAGAGGAATTGCATGAACGGCGATAAGGTTTTTGTGGATACGAATGTGATCGTCTATGCTTATGATATAGACGCCGGCTCAAAGCACCAAATCGCGGTGAATATCATGAAAGACCTTTGGCGTTCAGGTCTCGGGATGCTGAGTATCCAGAATATGCAGGAATTTTTCGTTATTGTAACCGGAAAGATAAAAACACCTATAGATGTGTCAACGGCAAAAGAGATTATCAAGAGACTTTCAAAATGGGATATTGTGACAAATGATATGACTACGGTTTTAGAAGCAATCGAGTTGCACGAGAGATACAAATATTCATTTTGGGATTCTCTTATTATTGCGGCGGCTGCCTCAGGAGGAGCAACAACAATTCTTTCCGAGGACCTTGCCGATGGTCAAAGAATAAAAGACATTACAATAAAGAATCCTTTTAAATGACCGCATTCCTCTCAATGGCGGCGGCCATAAGCCTTGCTACCGCTTTTGCGAATTCAGCCGGATTCTTCGGTTTCGAGCCTTCAAGAATAAGCGCCTGATCGTAAAGCAGCCTTATATTCTCCGCGAGTTCCGCGCTCCCGGCGTTTTTCGCATAAGCCGCCTTCATTGCCGAAAACAGCGGATGCCCTGCGTTTATCTCAAGTATTCTCTTGCTCACCGGAGGCTCCTGCCCCATTGCCCTGAAGACTTTCTCCATCTGCGGGTCGATATCCCCTTCGTCGGCCACAAGGCAGCACGGTGAATCTTTAAGCCTTGATGAAAGCCTTGCGTCCTTTATGTCGTCTTTCAAAGTATCTTTGATGAGGTTAATAATTCCTGCAAACTCTTTTGTTTCAGCCTCGCGCTCTTTTTTGTCCTTTCCTTCAAATGACACGTCGCCCTTTATGACGGATTTGAGTTTTTTGCCTTTGTATTCAAAACCGGCCATAAGCAGTTCGTCTATATCATCCGTCATGATAAGGACTTCGTATCCTTTATCGAGGAAGTTTTCGAGGTAAGGGGATTGGAGCGCTTCCTGCCGCGTTTGCGCGGATATGTAGTAAATCTCTTCCTGCTTTTCCTTCATGCCTTCGACATAATTTTGAATTGTGGTGTATTTATCCGGCTCGGTTTTTGTCGATTCAAAGAGGAGCAAGTCCGCTATGGATTCGCGCCTCGAAAAATCGTAATGGAGCCCTTCCTTGATCACCCTGCCGAACTCTTTATGGAAGGATATATATTTTTCGTAATCGTTCTGCTTCATTTCGGAAAGCGTGTCGAGTATTTTTTTTGTAATGCTTTTTTTGATCACCTCAACCTGCCTCTTGTTCTGGAGCATTTCGCGAGATACGTTCAGCGGCAGGTCGGATGAATCCACGACCCCTTTGACAAACCGCAGATACGGGGGGATAAGGTCTTCGCAGTTGTCCATTATTTTAACCCTTTTCACATAAAGCATAGGCCCTATTTTGTAATCCCTGAAAAGAATTCCATAGGGGGCCTTTTCAGGGATGTAAAGCAGCGAAGCGAATTCGGAAGTTCCTTCAGCCCTGTAGTGTATTATCTTTGCCGGGTCCGAAAAATCATGGGATATGTGGCGGTAAAATTCGTTGTGCTCCTCTTGAGTGATCTCGTCCTTTCCTTTAAGCCAGAGCGCTTTTTGTGAGTTTATGGTCTCTTCTTCTTTTACCTTTATTTTTTCACCCTTTTTAAGAGACGATTCCTGCTCTTTTTCGACATCCATGACAATGGGATGTTCTATAAAATCGGAATATTTTTTTACGGTGCTTTAGATCTCCCAAATATCGAGATATTTCTATTCATCATCTTTCATGTGAAGCATCACATCCGTGCCTCTTGTCTCTTTTTCCGCGGCCTCGACCGTGAATGAGCCGTCTGCCGTGGATTCCCATCGGACTGCCTTTTTATCTTTCGAACCTGCCTTGCGTGATATTACGGTGACTTTATCCGCAACCATAAAGGATGAATAGAACCCGACCCCGAACTGGCCTATGAGTTCCGGGTTGTCGTTGAGTTTGGCGTCCTGCAATGCCTTGAGAAATTCCTTTGTGCCGGAGTGGGCTATTGTGCCGAGCGCCTTGATTATTTCTTCCTCCGTCATTCCTATGCCGTTGTCGCTTACGGTTAGCGTGCCGGCGTCCTTATCCGCAGTTATTTTTATTTTCCACTCAGCGCCGCCTTCCATGATATCCGGATTCGTAAGGGATTCGTAGCGGGCTTTATCTATAGCGTCGGAGCTGTTGGAGATAAGCTCTCTGAGGAATACCTCTTTGTGCGAATAAAGCGAGTGGATCATCAGATCGAGCAGTTGTTTGATTTCGGTCTTGAATTCGTGTTTTTGCATTGTCATGGTCATTAATCACCTTTCGATAGATTTTAGCACTCTCGCAACAAGAGTGCTAAAATCTATTTTTTATTTATACGACGGAAAAAGTCAAGACTATGATCTGCAGCCAAAATCTCTCAACGCATAGAGAGGTCTGTTTCGACGCCTTTATAAGTGTTATTCTTTATGCAAAGCAAAGATAAGATATGTTCCATCAAGTGGATGCCTTTCGAGAATGAAGCGGAAATGCTTTGTCTTCCATCATAATAAAGTTTATGAATAATGCAGGTTGGAAGTTTGGCCTTTGAAGTTTTTATTTGACCCGCTTCCTTTTACGTATTACAATAAACATAAGGACTGACGGCATGGGCAAGATAGCGGCGAGACATTACGCGATAATCATGTTTCTCGATATCCGGGGTTTTACCCAATGGAGCGAGAGGACAGAGGCGTCGTATGTCATTCAGGAGTTCATGACTGACTTCTACAATATTTTCAGCTCGCTGCCCGGACTCGATAAAAAAAATACATTTGTAAAACCCAACGGCGACGGTGTCGTGATCATTCACCTTCTTAAATCCTCAAAAGAGCGCTTCGATAAGCTGAATACGATTTTGCATGAGACGATACCTTATATCAATGATCGTTTCAAGGATGTTCGGTTGAAGTATCTGTCGGACCTCGGATATTCGATAAATCTCAAGCTTGGATACGGCATAAGCGCGGGATATGTATTTCAGATAGAGCTGCATGACGGGCGCAATAAAAAAACGGATTTTCTTTCGAGCGATATCAACAAAGCGGCGAGGCTGTGCAATGAAGCGAGACCCGAAGGCATCATAATAAGCCGCGATGTCTTTTTCGGATTCGACTTTGAAGCGGACAACTTTTATGAACATGAGGTCGCCGTCAAGGGAGTCGCAGAGAGAATCAGGGTGATGGCGTCGTCCGAAACCGATATAGTCCAAAAGAGGATCCTTCCGG